>JBHENR010000037.1:0-3274 GCA_046262555.1 Gemmatimonadota bacterium
GTACCGTCCGGCAGATCGTCGCCCAGAATGTCGTAGGCGCTGGCGGTCGGCGCGCGAAACGTCTGCGGGTCGCCGGGCACCACCGTCACCGGAACCAGCGCCATCGTGCAGCCGACCGCATTGGCCTGATCCCACACCGGCTCCCCGCCCGTCTCGCGGTAGACGCGAAGCAGCGCGATACAGCCATCGGGGAACGTGACCGTCTTCGGGGCGCTACCCGGGTTGGTCACCGTCGCGCTGGCGGCGAGCTGGACGGGGAACGACTCCATCACCGCCACATCGGCGCGATACTCGAGGCCGTCGTGGGAGACGGGGCCCCCGGCGGGGTTGGGCTGACCGACGGGGGGCGGCGTGCCGGGGCCCTGGGTGCCGGATTCGGTGCAGGCGAAGACCAACGCACACACGAGGGAACTCGCACACAGGACCGCGCGTGATAGACCGTGGCGTCTCATTGTGGCCTCCTATTTGAACCACTAAGTGTAGTGGTTGCGGAGTTAGGGGTCACGGTAGGAACCGAAGGGCTCCCCGCGCCTCCTCGAGCACCGCCTCCACGTCCTGCCAGCGATCCGGCAGAACGTCCCGAACCGTCGCCTCCGCTGCATCCGTCCACGGCTGGCCGTTCGCCTCCAGATTCCATTTCGCGAGGGCCAGAAACTCCCGCGAGAACGCCTCGAAGCCGAGCCGCTCCGCCATCGCCCAGATCGCCCATTGCCGGGTCGAGTGGGCGTACGCGGGGGAATGCGGGCTGAATCGGCCCGCCGCCTCCAACCGGCGCGACGCCTCCACGATCCGTTCGGCGTAGTCGAAACGGTGTTGCACTTCAGGGGCGGCCACGCGGAAGAGCTGGCCCGCCCCGGGCGGCGGCAGGCGGAGGTCCAGGCAGTAGCCGGACGCGACCGCGCCGTCCCCCAGCCGCTCCAGATTCCCCGCCAGCACGCCGCGCACTTCCGCCGTCATCTCCACCGGTTCGAGCGCCACCCCGCCCGCGACGTCAGTCACGCTCCCCGGCGGGTCGCTCACGACCCGGAAGACCGCGCCGGTCGAGCCGCCGAGCGATACGACGTACACCACCGGGTCGCCCCGCGCGTCGCCGCCGCCACCGGGAGCCGAGCCGGGATCGACGGGCGCGGCGGCGGCCTCCGGCACCAGGAACATGAGCTGGATCCCCTCGTCCCGGCGGGCGCCGCGCGCGACCGGCGGGTTCAGCGCCACGCTCCAGCCGGACCCGGCGGCCCCCTGGGCCGGGGCCGCGGGGGCGCAGCCGTCGCCCGTCCCGTCCCCGTCCGCGTCGAGCTGCCACGGGTTGGCGCTGCCGGCGCAGTTGTCGCGCGCGTCCGGGACACCGTCCAGGTCGGCGTCGTCCGCCGTCGCCGGCGCATAGCAGCCGGACCCACCCCCCGCTCCGCAGGGGTGGGAAGGCAACGTGCCCACCGCGTTACCGTCCACCGGGGCCGGGGTGCCGAATCCCGATCCTCCCGGGGCTCCTCCCGTGGCACGCTGGACCTGGCCGGTGCGTTCGATCAGTTCGGTGAACATCAGGACCGCCGCCGTTCCCGCCAGGTCCCGCCGGCCACCGTAGGGGATCCGGTCGGCGCCGTAGGCGCTCCGGTAGTCCGACCCGCCCAGCTGCTCGATCACCAGGTTCTCGTCGCGCACCGGAGCGCCGTCCCCATCGGGGTGGCCCGGATCCCCGTGATGCCTGCCCCACGCTCCCCAGCCCGGCGGATCGCGCAGATGGTCGAACTCGTGGGCCAGCGTCCGTGTCAGGGCGTTCTCCCCGATCTCCTCTACCAGGCCGGGGTCGGACTGCGGATGGAAGTGACCCCTCATCGCCTCGATGTCCCCCACGTCCAGGGCGATCGAGCCCGGCGTGGACGAGCCGCCCGCGGGGTTGGCGGTGCCCGGTCCCACGCCGGGATGGTCGCGCCAGACGTGGATCCGGATCACCGGCGGCTGATCTTCGGGGCCGCGCCCGTTCCGGTCCCGTCCGCACGCCACGACCACCTTGGCCCGCATGTCCGCGGACCCTTTGAGCGCCGCTTCCAGCGCCGCCTTGACCGCCAGCACGTCGGCGCTCGCCTTGGCCGCCTGGGCGGTGTCCCGCGAGGAGTAGCCTTCGGCCGAGATCAGGATCGTGCACTCGATCACGCCGTCGCCGTCGCCGTCGACCGGGACGTGCGCGGTCGAGGGGGTCGGGGGGGCTTGGGCGATGCCTGCCGGGGAGACGACGGCGGTCGCCAGAACGACGAGGAGCACGGCTTTCACGGCAGGGCCCGCTCGAGGATCGCCCATGCCGCGAATCCCGGCGGTCCGTCCACGCCGTCTGGCCGCGGGCCGGGCAGAACCATGGCCGCCGAGCCAGAGCGCGCGTACGCGACCCAGTAAAAGGAGGTCGAGGGCAAACGGTCGACGGTGGTCTCGATCTCGACACGCGGCCCTCCGCTGCCGCCCGGATGGACCTCGACCGCGCCGATCGGACTGGTCCAACCGGCGGAGCCGGGGTCGCACGCGGCGTGGACCCGGGCGTCGGGGCCCAAATCGAGCCGCGCGTCCAGATGGGAAGTCGCCCGGTCGCGATCGGCATCGATCAGGAAGCCGATTTCGATCGGCGCGGACCCGGCCGCGCAGGCGGGGAGCGAGACCACCTCGACCCACAGCCGGACCGGCCGGCCGGCGACCCGACCGTACTCGAAGGCGGTCTCCTCAATGCCGGCCGCCACGATCTCCGGAACCGGCGCCTGGGCGCGAGCGGCGCCGGGATGGACGGCGTGGGAGAGCAGCAGCGCAACGAGTGCCACCATGAGGGGCGGGTGCATGCCGGAACCTACAACGGCAGGCCCGATCTCGGCAGGAGCCGTCGTGTGCCCTGGATGCCTGAGCGCAATACGCGGTCACGGGCCGGGATCGGAGGATTCCCGATCGAGCGCGCGGTACTGCACCGCTTCGGCGAGGTGGTCCGGGGTGATCACCGCCGCCGCGGCCAGATCCGCGATCGTCCGGGCGACACGGACGATGCGGGCGTGGGCGCGGGCGGAAAGGCCCAGGCGGGCGTGGGCTGCTTCGAGCAGCCGCCGGCACTCGGGGCTCAATCGGCCCGAGGTGCGCGGGGCGGCGCCATTCGCGCGCTTCGCTCGAGCGACCCGCGCCTGCTCAACCCGCGCCCGCACGGTCGCCGACGATTCGCCCGCCTCCGACGTCAGGATCTCCGCCACCCCCAGCGCCCGGACCGGCACGTGCAGATCGATCCGGTCGAGCAGCGGGCCGGAGAGGCGGG
>JBHENR010000038.1:0-16602 GCA_046262555.1 Gemmatimonadota bacterium
TCATGAAGAAGGTCGTGCAGTCGCCGCATCTGGGGAGCACGGTGATCGGATTTCTCGACGATCACGTTCCCGTCGGGAGCTATGTCTGCTGCCGCATCAGCCAGACCGAGACGACGCTGTTCAAGGCCCCGGTGCTGGGACGCCTCGAGGGACTGGAAGCGCTGATCGAGGAGCATGACGCGAACGAGCTGCTGGTGGCGGGACCCGCGGTCAGCCCCGAGCGGCTGCGCGAGATTCTGCAGGTGTGCGGGGCGCGGGACCTGACGGTGGGCGTGGTGCCGTACCTGGGGGACATCCGCTCCGACCAGCTGCGGGTCGAGGATCTGAGCGCCATCCCGGTGTTGCGGCCCCACCAGGGCTCGACGCGGGGCCTCGGCCTGGCCCTGAAGCGGCTCTTCGATCAGCTCGGAGCACTGGCGCTGGTAGGGGCGACCGCGCCGATCTGGGTCCTGGCGGCGTTCCTCATCCGCTTTGATTCGCGGGGTCCGATCCTGTTCGCCCAGGAGCGGATCGGTCGCGATGGGCGGCCCTTCCGCATGTTCAAGTTCCGCACGATGCGGCAGGATTCCGAGCCCTACGCGACATCGCCCGCGCACGATATCGACCCGCGGATCACGCGCATCGGCCGCTATCTGCGCATGGGGGGTCTCGACGAGCTGCCGCAGCTCATCAACATCCTGCGCGGCGATATGAGCCTGGTGGGACCGCGGCCCGAGATGCCCTACATCGTGGCGAAGTATTCGTCGCTGGAACGGCAGCGGCTGCAGGTGCGGCCCGGCATCACCGGACTCTGGCAGCTCAGCGCCGATCGCCATGCCCAGATTCACGAGAACATCGAATATGACCTGTACTATGTGAACCATCAGTCGTTCCTGCTCGATCTGCTGATTCTGCTCGAGACCGTGTTCTTCACTGCCGGCTTGGTGCTGGGGAGCTTGGACCGGCGCACGCTGGTGCGCGACGTCGAGACCAGCCAACAGATGCCCGTCCGGTCGCTGACCGATGAGCCGTGCATCCTGGTGGCGCTCGACCAGCGGCGGAACGGCACCCTGCCCGAGAGCTGGGCGGCCTGCATCGCCGCCGCCTACGCCGTGTCCTACCGGTGGCCGGTGCGGATCGTGGTGGCGGATGGCAACATCGCGGCCCTCGACGCGCTGCTGGCCGAACCGATGAGCCGGCTGGGAACGGAGACCTATCGCACCGCCTACGTGCCCTACCGCAGCCGCACCGAGCTCCGCGCGCTGACGCTGAGTGCGCGGCTCGTGCTCACCGATCTCGCGCACGTCATCGAATGGGCCCAGGAGGCCGGCATCGACGCGCTCGAAGTGGGCCCCGGTGGCGCACGGTGGTGGCCGCAGGCGCGCGTGCCCGACCCGATCGTCACCGAGCTCTCCCAGGTGCTGACCGTGTACGTCGCGCCGCCGACGGGGATGACCGACACCCGGGGGGGCCATGCGCCGCCGGCCGAGCAGGTCGTCCGCCTGGCGTCGACCGCTGGCTCCTGATTGCGAGAAGGTGGCGTGGGGCGCGGCGCCCGATGCGGGACCGCCGGCTCCGGAGGGATGCCGAGGGAATACGCGGCTAGGAACCAACCTCTGTTGCGACAACGGGTTGCGGTCGTTGTCTCAGGTCATGAAAGAGCGCCGGTGGGGCGTGGTACGTCTCTTGCTCGAACAGGGACAGAAGGTGGCGCCGACTGGCGCCGGGGAAAGCGGTCGCAGGCCGCTCCCTGAGAACCTCATGACCAACCGCGGGAGCAGACGATGCGCATGACGACAGGGCGAGCCTTGGTTACCGGCGCCGGCGGCTTTATCGGCCACCACCTCGTGACCCACCTGAAGTCGCTCGGCTACTGGGTTCGCGGGGTCGACATCAAGCGTCCCGAGTATGCCGATTCAGCCGCCGACGAGTTCCTGCTCCTCGACCTTCGCCGATGGGAGAATTGTCTCGAAGCCACGCGCGGCATCGACGAGGTCTACGCTCTCGCGGCGGACATGGGCGGGATGGGGTTCATCTCCCGCTACCATGCGCAGATTCTCCACAACAACATTCTGATCAGCACGCACACGCTGGAAGCCGCCCGGGAGAATGGCGTCGGGCGCTACCTGTATTCCTCGTCGGCCTGTGTCTATCCCGAGTATCGCCAGACCGAGACCAGCGTCGCGCCGCTGAAGGAAGAGGACGCCTACCCGGCCCAGCCGCAGGACGCGTACGGCTGGGAGAAGCTGGTCACCGAACGACTCTGTCAGCACTACGCCGAAGAGTACGGAATGGAAACGCGGGTGGTGCGTTTCCACAACATCTTCGGACCGCTGGGCACGTGGGAAGGGGGGCGCGAAAAGGCGCCCGCGGCGATGTGCCGCAAGATCGCTTTCGCCAAGCTGACCGGAAATCCGGAGATCGAAATCTGGGGTGACGGCGAGCAGACGCGTTCGTTCTGCTACGTAGATGACTGCGTCAATGGCATTCACCAGCTGATGCGATCCAACTGGCGCGATCCGCTCAATCTGGGGCAGGACCGGCTGGTGACGATCAACGAACTGGCGTTTCTGGTGGCCGAGATCGCCGGCATCCGGATCACCAAGAAGCACATCTCCGGGCCGCAGGGCGTCAGGGGCCGGAACTCGGACAACACCCGCCTGCGCCAGGCGCTCGGCTGGGAACCCGAGATCTCGCTGGAAGACGGGCTCGCCCGGACCTACGCCTGGATCGAACAGCAGGTCGAACGGCAGTTGGGGGACACCTCCGCGCTCCAGCTCCGCGCCGGGTAGTTCATGGCGCCGATCTCGCGCGCCAACATTCTGGGCGTCGGCGTCAGCGCGATCACGCTGCCCCAGGCGGTGGAAACGATCGCCGGCTGGATCGCGCGGCGGGATGCCAACTACGTCTGCGTGAGCGGCGTGCACGGCGTGATGGAGAGCCAGTCCGACGACGCCCTGCGCCGCATTCACAACGCCGCCGGGCTGGTCACACCCGACGGCATGCCGCTGGTCTGGCTCAGCCGGCGCCAGGGCTTTCCTCACGTCGAGCGCGTCTACGGGCCTGACCTGATGCTCGCCGTGTGCGAGCGTTCGGTAGCGGCCGGATGGCGCCACGTCCTCTATGGCGGGGCCCCCGGCGTGGCGGAGAGGCTCGCCGCGCGGCTCGAGTCCCGGTTTCCGGGGCTCACCATCGTCGACCGGTATTGCCCACCGTTTCGTCCCCTGACGCCCGTCGAGGACGAGGCGCTCGTCGACCGGCTGCGCGCGGCCCGGGCGGACATCGTCTGGGTCGGCCTCAGCACCCCGAAACAGGAGCGCTGGATGCACGACCACGTCGGCCGGGTGGGCGCGCCCGTCCTGGTGGGCGTGGGGGCGGCCTTCGATTTTCACGCCGGCCTCAAGCGCCAGGCGCCCCGCTGGATGCAGCAACGGGGACTGGAGTGGTTCTTCCGCCTCGTCACCGAACCGCGCCGTCTCTGGCGCCGCTACGCCATCAACAATCCGCGCTTCATCTGGTCCATCCTCGGTCAGGCGCTCCGTCTCAAGCACTACGAGCTGGACGCCACCCGCTGACGTGGACCGGCAGGTGCGTTGCAAGCGATTTCCCCCCCGCTGGGGAAACGCCCTCCTTCCAGCCGCGCCGCGTGGTGCCGCGCTGGCGGGCCTCGCGCTCCACTCCGCCTGTCGCCCCCGGGCGCTAGTGGCGCAGCGGGCCGCCTGGACGCTGGTCCGGCTCTTCGGAACGCGATCCCTGCCGGGACCGGTTGAGACGTGGGATCCCCCGATGACCGCGGCCGACTGGGCTGGGCTGACCGCCGGCTGGCAGGCGGATCTGGGAGCGTTTGACGGACTGGCCGTCTATGGGCGCCCGCGCCCGGGCCCGGCGGGATTCGCGGCGCTGCTGCTCAAACACGACCGCCCGCTGGCGTTCGTCAAGTTCCGTGCAGCCGGCGACGCGCTGGAGCGGGAGCGTCGAGCCCACGTCGCCATCTGGAACTCCCGGCCGCGCGCCTTTGCCATCCCCGAGCCCCTGGGGGCGGGCCAGTCCGCCGCCGGGACGTGGTTCGCCGTCCGGCCGCTTCCACCCCGGCTCCATCGCCCGGCATTCGGTGCCCCGCTGGGCGCCATTCTGGACGAGGTGCGGGCGGGGCTGGTGGGGGGGGTGGCCGCCCCGGCCGGGACGCCGGATCACTGGCAGCCGATCCACGGCGACTTTACGCCCTGGAATCTGCGCGACGTCGACCAGAGCGTCGTCCCGGTGCTGATCGACTGGGAGGACGCCGGGTGGGCTCCGCCCGGCGCGGACGAGGTGCTGTTCCGGGCGACCGAGGCCGCCCTGCGGGGGCATCGGCGGCCGCCCTCCGGAGCCGCCGAGGCGATCGACTTCTGGCGGCGCACCGTGTCCGCGCGATCGGGAACGGCGCGGGATAAGCGCCTCGCGGGCGGTGTCCTGGCCGCCCTCCACGGGATGGCGGGGAAATGATCGGGGAAGAATGGCGTGATTGTTGCATCCTGGAAGGTCGATGAAAGTCCTTCTCTGCCACAATTTCTATCGCGAGCCAGGGGGGGAGGACCACTCCTTCGCCAATGAGGCCGCGCTGCTCGCCGCCCGCGACGTCGAGACGGTGCAGTTCACGCTCCATAGCCGGGAGGCGGCCGCGATGAGCGGCCCGCAGATAGCCCGCAAGACGATCTGGAACCGCGACGTGTACGCCTCCCTCCGCGCGCTGATCGCGCGCGAACGGCCCACCCTGATGCACTGCACCAACACGTTCCCGCTGATCTCTCCCTCGGCCCATAGCGCGGCGCGCGCCGAGCGGCTGCCGGTTGTCCAGGCGCTCAGGAACTACCGTATGCTCTGCGCCAATGCGCTCCTCTACCGTGACGGGCGCGCCTGCGAGGAGTGCGTCGGCCGCAGCGTGCCCTGGCCGAGCGTCGTCCACGGCTGTTATCGCGACAGCCGCTCCGCCAGCGCGGTGGTGGCGACGATGCTCACCGTGCACCGCGTCCGCCGGACGTGGGCGCGGACGGTGAGCATGTTCTACACACCGAGCGAATTCGCCCGCCGCATGTTCATCGCGGGAGGCTTCGCCGCGGACCGCCTGGTGGTCAAGCCCAACTTCGTGCGGTACGAGGGGCCGCCGGGGACCGGCCGGGGCGGGTATGCCGTCTTCGTCGGCCGCCTGGCGATGGAGAAGGGGCTCGATACGCTGATCGAGGCCTGGGCGCGCCTCGACCTGCCGGTGCCGCTCAAGCTGATCGGCGACGGCCCGCTGGCGGGGGACGTCGCGGCCGCCGCGGCCCGCGATCCACGGATCGAATGGCTCGGCCGCCGCACGCCGGACGACGTGTTGAAGCTGGTGGGCGAGGCGACCTGCCTGATCATGCCTTCCGTTTCGTACGAGACGTTCGGCCGGACGATCATCGAGGCCTTCGCCATGGGCACGCCGGTCATCGCCTCCAACCTGGGCGCGATGGCCGAACTCGTCACCCCGGCCCAGACCGGCCTGCTGGTCCCCCCGCGAGACAGTGAGGCGCTGGCGCAGGCCGTTCTCCGGCTGGTGGCGGACGACGCGGGATTGGCGCGCATGCGGCGCGCGGCGCGCGCCACCTTTGAGGAGAAGTACACGCCCGCCCGGAACTTTGACCTGTTAATGGACATCTACCAGCAGGTGCTTGGTCGACCGCTCGCATCCACGGCAGTGCCGGCGATCCGGCAGAAGGGGGTCGCATGACGTTACTGAAGCTGTTGCCGCGGTTCCGCGCGGCGTATCACGCCCAGGACGAGCTCGCCAGCCGCGAGCGGTGGACGCGGGCCGAGATCGAGAGCTTTCAGCTCGATCGCCTCAATGGGGTCTGGGCCGACGCCATTCGCCACGTCCCGCACTATCGCGCGCTTCAGGGACGGCTCGATCTGCCCGAACGATTCGCGAGCCTGGCCGAGTACCAGGCGCTGGTGCCGGTGCTGCCGAAGGCGGACGTCCGGGCGCGGCCGCAGGACTTTCTCTCCGCGGCGGCGCGGCGCGGTGGCTGGCGCCGGACGGGGGGCTCGACCGGAACTCCCATGCGGGCGTACTGGGCCGACGACGCCCACCGCGAGCTGCTCCGCACGCGCTACCGGTTCTACGGCCAGTGGGGCGTGGACATCTTCGACCGGATGGCGTTTCTCTGGGGCCACAGCGCCTCGTTCGCGCCGGGGCTGTCAGGCCGCGTGGCGCGGGTACGGCAGCCGGTGGAAGACCGGCTCCGCAACCGCCTGCGCCTGTCCGCCTATCAGCTGGGGGCCGCCGATCTGCGCGACGATTTGCGCCGCCTGGGGGCCTTCCGGCCGGCGGCCGTCTACGGCTACAGCACGGCGCTCCACCTGCTGGCGC
Source organism: Gemmatimonadota bacterium (assembly GCA_046262555.1). Taxonomy (GTDB): domain Bacteria; phylum Gemmatimonadota; class Gemmatimonadetes; order JACCXV01; family JAHWKZ01; genus JBHENR01. The sequence goes on from JBHENR010000038.1 coordinate 6,356, forward strand.
TGGAGGCGGAAGCCACCGGCTTCGTCTGCGACGCGCTGAAACTGTTCATCCTCACCGGGGAGCCGGCGACCGCGCCCATCGTGCAGACGATCGAACGTGTGTTCGGGGCGCCCGCAGCGATCGAGTACGGGGCCATCGAGTGCGGCGTCATGGCCAGCGAGTGGACCGACCGGACGCTCCGCGTGCGCGAAGACGTGGTCCTGGTGGAGACGCTTCCGCGCGCCGACGGCGGCTACGACATCGTTCCGACGATCCTGTCGAATCCCTCCTTTCCGCTGCTCCGGTACCAGGTGGAGGACGTGACCGACGCGCCGATCGAGCGCCCCGCGCTGGGGTTCTCGATCCTCAAGAACGTCAGCGGGCGCAACAATGAATTCATTCGCACGCGGACCGGCCGGCAGCTTCATTCCGCGCGATTCGATGCGCTGTTCAAGTACCACTCCACGGCCATCCGCCGCTTCCGCGTGCGGCAGCGGGCGGACGGCGCGCTCGATGTCACGCTGGAGCTCGAGGATCCCACGGCATCCTTCCGGACCCCCGCGCTCGAACACGAGCTGCGAGAGCTGGTCGAGGGGTACGCGGTGCAGGTCCAGGTGGTCGACGCGATCCCGCAGACGGCCGCCGGCAAGCATCGGCTGGTGATGTCCGACCTCGCCACGCCGCTGGAGCGGGCCCATGTCGGAAACGGCGGCCGGCGCCATGGAGCGAGCGGCACCGGGGCGACCGCCAGACAGACGGCGATCACGGTCGGGCCGGACCGGGGCGCCCCGGACGGGGGCCTGCCCGAGGCGGCCGCCGGGGCCTCTCCCGCAACCCGGCGCCAGCCGGCGCGGGGGAAGGACGCCCTGCTGCGTGAGCTGTTCCAGCGGCCGGACCTCGGCTTCCTGATGGAAGCGCACAACGGGTTGAGCGCCAAGATCGTTGAGGAGGCGGGGTTCGAGGCGATATGGGCGAGCGGTCTCTCGATCTCGGCGGCGCTGGGCGTGCGCGACTCCAACGAGGCGAGCTGGACCCAGGTGCTCGAGGTGCTCGAGTTCATGAACGACGCGATCCGGATTCCCATTCTGGTGGATGGCGACACGGGGCACGGCAACTTCAACAACATGCGGCGGCTGGTGAACAAGCTCGAGCAGCGTGGCATCGCCGGCGTCTGCATCGAAGACAAGCTCTTTCCCAAGACGAACAGCTTCCTGCGCGGCACAGCGCAGCCGCTGGCCGACATCGAAGAATTCTGCGGCCGGATCCGGGCGGGGAAGGACTCGCAGCGCTCCGACGACTTCGTCGTCGTCGCCCGGGTTGAGGCGTTCATCGCCGGCTGGGGACTGGATGAGGCGTTGGCGCGGGCCGAGGCGTATCGGCTGGCCGGCGCCGACGCGATCCTGATGCACAGCGCGCTCCGGGCCCCGACCGAGGTCCTCGCCTTCTGCGAGGCGTGGGGCAACCGCCTCCCGGTAGTGCTCGTGCCCACCAAGTACTACGCCACGCCGACCGACGTCTTCCGCAAGTACGGGGTCTCGGCGATCATCTGGGCCAATCATCTCATGCGCTCCTGCATAACCGCCATGCAGCGCACGGCGCAGGAAATCTACGAGGACGAGACGCTGATCAGCGTGGAGGACCGGGTCGCTCCGCTCGCCGAGGTGTTCCGCCTGCAGGGGGCTCCCGAGCTGGCCGAGGCGGAGAAGCGGTACCTGCCGAAGAACGCTGGTCACACGCGGGCCGTGGTGCTGGCCGCTGCGCGGGGAGCTGAACTGGGCGAGTTGACCGCCGACCGCCCGAAATGCATGGTCAGCGTCGCCGGAACGCCGCTGCTGGCGCACATCGCCCGCACCTACCGGGCGGCCGGTGTGAAGGACATCGTCGTCGTCCGCGGCTACCGGAAGCAGGCGGTCGATCTGCCGGGTCTGCGGTTCATCGACAACGACGAGGCCGACGCGACCGGGGCGGCCTGGTCGCTCTACCAGGCGCGCGAGGCGCTCAACGATCATTGCCTGATCTCTTTCGGCGACGTGCTGTTCAAGAAACATATTGCCCAAGAGCTGATGGATTGCGACGCCGAGTATGCCATCATGGTGGACACGAACTGGCGCGAGAGCGGTCACCGCGAGCGCCGCGCCGATTATGTCACCGGCTCGCGTCCGTTCTCGCGGCAGGCGTACACCGAGCCCGTCCACCTGGTGGGCATGACCGCCGAGCCTGATGGTGACGCGACCCACGGGGAGTGGACCGGCTTCCTCAAGCTGTCCGACACCGGCGCGCTGGCGGTGCGCGCCCTGCTCGAGCAGCGCGCGGCCGACGGCGAGACCCTGCGGACGATGACGATGGCCGGGCTGCTCAACGCCCTGGTGGCCGCGGGGAAGGAGCTGCGGATCATCTACACCACCGGGAGCTGGATGGACGTGGACAGCGTGGATGACCTGCTGGCGGGGGCCGCGTTCGCATGATCCCTGCGGCGGCTGCCCTCACGGCGCTCCGCGAGGCGGGCTACGGGCTCGTCTCGGGCGTGCCCTGCTCGTACCTGACGCCGCTCATCAACGCCGTCATCGACGCGCCGGACCTGCGCTACGTGGGGGCCGCCAACGAGGGCGATGCGGTCGCCATCGCCAGCGGAGCGGAGCTGGGAGGCGTGCGCGGGGTGGTGCTCTGCCAGAACTCCGGGCTCGGCAACGCGGTCAGCCCGCTGACCTCGCTGAACGCCATCTTCCGGATCCCGGTGCTCCTGATCACCACGTGGCGCGGCCAGCCGGGGGGGCCCGCCGACGAGCCACAGCACGCGCTGATGGGGCGCATCACCCCGGCGCTCCTTGACCTGATGGAGATTCCCTGGGAGGTGTTTCCCGCGGTCGAGGAGGAGCTGGGTCCCGCGCTGGCTCGGGCCAGCGCCCACATGGCGCGGACCGGCACGCCCTATGGCCTGGTTCTGCAGCAGGGGACGATCGGGCCGTGGGCCCTGCGGACCCTGCCCCCCGCGCGGCGGGAGGCGGGGTCCGCGGCACCGGAGGCCGGGGCCGGCGAGGTCGAGGCCCACGACCCCGATGATATCCTGCGCGCCATTCAGGGAGCCTGTGGCGCAGCGGACATCGTGCTCGCCACCACCGGGTTCACTGGCCGCGCGCTGTACGCGGTGGGCGATCGGCCGAACCAGTTCTACCTCGTCGGCTCGATGGGGTGCGTGGCGGGACTGGGGCTGGGGCTGGCGCTGGCGCAGCCGGCGCGCCGCGTCGTGGTCGTGGATGGCGACGGGTCGCTGCTGATGCGCCTGGGAACGCTGGCGACGATCGGCCATGAGCGTCCGGCCAACCTGGTGCATGTCGTGCTCGACAATGCGGTCCACGACTCGACCGGGGCGCAGGCGACCGTCTCCGCTTCGATGGATTTCGCCGCCACCGCGCTGGCGTGCGGCTACGTCCGCGCCCGTCGGATGGCTGGTCTCGACGCGGTGCGGGAGGTGCTGGCGGGGGCGGCGGCCGGACCCACGCTGCTCCACGTCCGGACGCTCCCTCGCGCCGACCGGAAGCTGCCGCGGCCCACGATCACGCCCCCCGAGGTCGCCGATCGTCTGCGCGCCCACCTCGCCTCCGGGGGCCGATCAGCCGTCCCGCCGTCACGGGCGGTCGCGTGACGTCCGGTCCGGCTTTCCGCCGGCTGCTCAATCCCGGCCCGGTGGCGCTCAGCGACCGGGTGCGGGAGGCCCAGCTCGGCCCGGATCTCTGTCACCGGGAGGTCGAGTTTCGCGACCTGTTCACCGAGGTGCGATCCGGCCTGCTCGGGGTGTACCCCCAGGCGGCCGGCTACCAGGCGATCGTTCTCACCGGGTCCGGCACCGCGGCGGTCGAGGCGATGGTGAGTTCGCTGGTGCCTCGCACCGGCCGCGCGCTCGTCGTCGCCAACGGCATCTACGGCGAGCGGATCGCCTCCATGCTCATGGCGAGCGGTCGGGCGCACAAAGTGGTGCGCTCCCGCTGGACGGAGCCGTTGCCGCTCGCGGCCGTCGAACGGGCACTCGATCGCGATCCCGGTCTCACCCATGCCCTTGCCGTCCACCACGAGACCACGACCGGCCGGTTGAACGACATCGGCGCGCTGGCGGAACGGTGCCGGGCGCGGGGCGTGGTGCTGCTGCTCGACGTTGTCAGCAGCTTCGGGGGCGAGGCGATCGGATTCGCCGACTGGGAGATGGCGGCCTGCGCGGGAACGGCCAACAAGTGCCTGCACGGCGTGCCAGGCCTGTCATTCGTGCTGGTGCGAAGCGAGATTCTGACAGCGGGCGCCACCGGCGCCACCAGTCTCTACCTCGATCTGTACCGGCACGCCGAGGCCCAGGCCGGCGGGTATCCGCTCTTCACGCCGGCGGTGCAGGCGACGTACGCGCTGCGGGAAGCACTGGCCGAGCTGGCGGAGGCGGGCGGATGGACCGCGCGCCGCGCCCATTACCGGGAGCTGTCGGGGGCCCTGCGCGGCGGTCTCCAGGCGCAGGGGGTAGAGCTGTTGCTGGACGACGAGGCCGCCTCCGGCGCCACTCTCACCGCGTTCGTGCTGCCCGGCTCGCTTGCCTTCGAAGAGGTCGCGGCGGGGCTGAAGGAGAAAGGGTTCATTATCTACCCCGGGCAGCAGTCGCTCCGCGAACAAATCTTTCGCGTGGCGATCATGGGAGCGCTCGAGCGCGCGGACGTGGACGAATTTCTCGAGGCGTTTGCCGACGTGGCGGGCGCGCTGGCCGCGTCGCGGCGCGACGAGTGATGGAGAGACGATGGCGGGACATGGTGTGTGGGTGGCGCTTCTCGGACCCGACGGATCCGGCAAGAGTTCCGTCCTCGAGGAAGTCGAGCGGCTGCTGGCGCCCCATTTCCGGGGAGTCAAGCGGTACCATCTGCGGCCGCACTGGGGCCGCCTTCGGCCCACCGACGCGCCGGTAACCGATCCCCATGCCCGGCCGGCGCGGCCCGCGCTGCTGTCGCTGGCGAAGCTCGGTCTGTGGTGGGCGGACTATGGCGTCGGCTACGCCGCGTTGATTCGACCCCGGCTCGCGCGCGACATACTCGTAACCTTTGACCGGTATTATCATGATCTGCTGGTGGATCCACAAAGATACCGGTACGGAGGGCCGCTGCGGCTGGCCGCGCTGGGCGCCCGCTGGCTGCCTCGGCCGCACGTGATCATCGTGCTGGATGCCCCGCCCGAGGTGCTCCGCCAGCGGAAGCGGGAAGTCACCCTCGAAGAGACCACGCGCCAGCGCGAGGCGTACCGGCGGCTGGCGGTGACCCTGCCGAACGCGCGCCTCGTCAATGCGGCCCAGCCGCTGGCGGCGGTGGCCGCCGAGGTGGCGTCGATCGTGCGCAGCTGCCGGGACGCCCCGCGCCGGGCGGGCGCTGCCCGATGACGGTGGCCGGCGTCGTCCGCTCCTGGGCCGGGGAGCGCGGGCTCAACGAGCCGGGTCGCGTCGCGACGGGGGGGACCCTGGTGGCGGGCGCCGTCGCGATTGCGGCGGGAATTCTCGTCAACCCCCTGGTGACCGCCGGGCTGGTCGGCGTGCTGCTCGTGTTCGCGGTCGGATCCGGCGAGCGCCTCCGCCTGCCGCGGCTCTTCCTGAAGGCCGCCGTCGTGATGCTCTATGGGTACGCCGCCCTGGGGCGCGGCTTTGCCTACATGGGCGTCAAACCGCTGTATGTCGGGGAAGTGGTGCTTGGTCTGGGCCTTTTCGCCATGCTCATCGGCGGCGGCCTGGGGCGGGTGCTGCGCTCACCGCTCGCCTGGCTCCTCCTGGCCTTCATCGGCTGGGGCGCGCTCAACACGATCCCTTACGTGGGCGCGTATGGCGTGGACGCGCTGCGTGACGCCGTGCTCTGGGCCTACGCCGGCTTCGCCCTGGTGCTGGCCGCCGGTCTGCTGCGCACCGGCTGGTGGGATGGGGCGCCGGCGCTCTACGCCCGCGGGCTTCCCTGGCTGCTCGCCTGGTTGCCGCTGGCGTTTCTCATTTCGGAGGTGTGGGCGGACGAGCTTCCGAAGTGGCCCGGGACCTCCGTCCTCATCCCCGACATGAAGCCGGGCGACGTCTCCGTCCATCTCGCGGGGGCGGCGGCCTTCCTGGTGCTGGGGCTCTACGCCGGATTGCGCCCCGGTGTCCGCAGCCGCCTCGAGTGGCTCTGGTGGAGTCTCTGGCTGGTGGGTTTTCTGCTCGCGGCGTCGCAGAATCGCGGCGGCATGCTGGCGGTCATGGTCGCGCTGGCCATCGTCTTCGTGCTCCGCCCCAGCGGCCGCTGGATGAAGATCGTCTTCGTGGCCGTGGTGTTGGCGACGGTCGCGGTGGCGGTGGACTTCGAGGTGGACATCGGGCGCCGGCGGGCGGTCTCCCCGCGGCAGCTGGCGTCGAACGTGCTGAGCCTGATCGGACAGGAGAGTGGCGACAGGATGCTCAGCGGCACCCGCGAATGGCGTCAGCAGTGGTGGCGGGACATCATCGATTACACCGTCCACGGCGACTACTTCTGGCGCGGCAAGGGGTACGGCGTCAATCTGGCGGACGCCGACGGCTATCAGGTCGAGGAGGACGACTCGCTCCGCAGTCCCCACAACGGCCACTTGACGATCCTGGCCCGATCCGGTGTGCCCGGGTTCGCGCTCTGGCTGCTGCTCCAGGGCACCTTTGGTGTCAGCCTGCTGGCGGCGTGGTGGCGGGCGCGAGCCCGCGGCGACAACTGGTGGGCGCGCGTGGACCTGTGGATTCTCGCCTATTGGGTGGCGTTTCTGGTCAATGCAAGCTTCGACGTGTACCTCGAAGGCCCGCAGGGCGGCATCTGGTTCTGGTGCCTCTTCGGGTTCGGGCTCGCGATGCTGGAAGCCCAGCGTGGGCCGCGGGTGGGGCGGCACCGCCCCGCATGAAGGTCTTCGTCGCCCACAACTACTACCGCGAGGAAGGCGGCGAGGACTACGTGTTCCAGACCGAATGCGCCCTGCTCGACGCGCGCGGGCATCAGGTCATCCCGTATACCGCGGACAACGATCATCTGCCGGACCGGCCCGGCGTGCGCGAGGCGATGGAGACGGTCTGGAACGAGAAGACCTACGACGATCTCCGCGAGCTGTTCCGCCGCGAGCGGCCCGACATCGCCCACTTCCACAACACGTTTCCGCTGATCTCGCCCTCGGCCTACCACGCCGCGCGGAAGGAGGGCATTCCCATCGTCCAGACGCTCCACAACTACCGGCTGCTCTGTCCGTCGGCTCAGTTCTTTCGCGACGGGAGGGTGTGCGAGGACTGTCTCGGTCGCGCGGTGCCGTGGCCCGGCGTCGTCCATGCCTGCTACCGCGACAACCGCGCCGCAACCGGGGCGATCGCGACCATGCTCAGCGGCCACCGCCTGCTGGGAACCTGGCGCCGCACGATCGGGCGCTATATCGCGCTCACCGAGTTCGCGCGCGAGAAGTTCATCGAGGGCGGCCTGCCGGGGAGCCACATTCACGTCAAGCCAAATTTCCTCAATGCCGACCCCGGCGCGGGTTCCGGCGCCGGCGGCTATGCGCTCTTCGCCGGCCGGCTGTCCGTCGAGAAGGGCCTCGACGTGCTGCTGAGCGCCTGGGAGCGGATCGGTGACACCGTGCCGCTCAAGATCGTGGGCGATGGCCCGCTCGCCGAACGGGTACGCGCGGCCGCCGACCGCCTGCCGGGCGTCGAATGGCTGGGACGCCGGCCCCGCGAGGAGGTGTTCCGGCTGATGCAGGGCGCGCACTTCCTCGTCTTTCCGTCGGTCTGGTATGAGGGCTTCCCGCTGGTCGTCGTGGAGGCGTTCGCGATGGGGTTGCCGGTCGTCGCGAGCAACCTGGGCAACATGTCGAGCATCATCGCGGATGGCTGGACCGGTCTCCATTTCCGGCCCGGCGACCCGGTGGATCTGGCCGCCAAATCGACCTGGCTGGCCTCCACGCCGGAAGCGCGCGGGGCGATGCGGTTGCGGGCGCGGGAGGAGTACCAGGCGAAGTACACGGCCGACCGGAACTATTCGCAGCTGATGGCGATCTACGCGGCCGCCCGCAACGGGAACGGGCGGGCCAGACCCTGATGGCCGGTCTCAGCGCCCGGCGCCCGCTCGGCGCCCTGCTTCTGACGTGGCTGGCGGTGGCGGGGTTTCTCGGCGTCATCCTCTGGTTCATGGCGATTCAGAACCGGCCGCCGGGCTTCTTTACACGGGACATCTTTTCGATCGCCGATCTACCGGTCTATACCGCTATCGTCACCCATGCCACGGTGTTTCTGTGGACGGTGACGGCTGCTATCTGTCTGTTCAGCGGGTGGATACTGTGGCGGTTACCCGGCCGCCGCGCGCCGGCCGGGTTCTTGCTCGTGGGCGCGGGAATTTCTTTTGTCCTTCTGCTCGACGACTTTTTTCTGATCCACGAGTGGCTGCTGCCGCAACGCTTTGGATTCCCGGAACAGGGGACCTTCGCTCTGTATCTGGCGCTTGTCCTATGGTACGTCATGGCATTTCGTCAGGTCATTCTGGCGGCCGAACCGGAGCTGCTGTTGTTGGCTGGCATGCTCTTCGCGGCCGCGCTGGGACTCGACATTCTGGAATCCTTGGAGTTCGTTCCGGTGCGCTGGTTTCCGGAAGAGGCCTGCAAGCTGATGGGTGCCGCGACCTGGTGCCTCTTCTTCGCGCGCGCCGCCGCGCGCGAAGTGCGGGCCGCGTTGCCGCCCCCCGCCCGCCGGGCGCCGGCTTCGCCCTAGCGCCGGGCCCAGCCGACGAGCGCGTCGAAGAGGGCGAGGCCCTCGGGACTCAGGCGCTGAAAGGTATCCGTGAAGAGGCCGAAATAGGCGCGGCGTCCCGCGGCCGGCGTGCCATCGGCGAGGATCGCGCCACGATCAAAGACGTAAATGACCTTGTGGCCGCCAGGTTCCTTCAGTTCGGCCACGATCGTCGCCCCCGCCACGGCATCGTCGCGGCGGGCGAACGTGATCTCGTCGCGCCGGGTATAGAAGAGCACCGTGCCGCTGAGTCCGGCCCGCAGGTCGGCGGGCGCATCGCCCCGCATCACGATCTCATTGCCCTGCCCGTGCCAGGTCGTGCCGGTCGAGCCGTCGTTGTTGATCGTCGCCAGCATGCGCAGCTGCTGCTGATTGTCATCCCAGAAGACCACGCCGCAGCCGACGGACTTGAGCTTGCGGCCCATCTTCTCATCGTCCACCGACTTGCTCATGACCACGAGGGCGCAGCCGTCGGCTGTCGCCGTCTCGAAGGCGTCGTCGTCCACGATTGTCACGGCCAGGCCGAGGCCGGTGAGTCGGCCGCGAATCAGGTTCTCGGAATGATTCATCGAGTCCGGTCGATCCACCAGAAAGAGCGTCGCGCCGGGTGGCGGCGTTGGGTGCGGCCCGGGTCCCGGACCGGGGTCGCCGGGATCTGGCGCCGGGCCGCTGGGGGGCAGGCCGCAAGCGGCGACCAGCAGGGCGAGCGCGAGGAGCGCGCCGCGCATCAGTTCGCCGCCCACGCCACCGCGGCATCGAACAGGCGCAGGCCGTCGGCGGTGAGGTGCTGGAAGGTGTCGTCGTAGAGCCCGAAGTAGAGCCGGCGGCCGGCCGCGCGCGAGCCATCGGCGAGGGTCGCGTTGCGCTCGAAGACGTACAGCATCGGGGGGCCGCCCGGATCCTCGAACTCGGCGATCACGATGCCGGCCGCGGCCAGGTCGTCGCCCGGGGCGTAGGTGATCTCGTCGTTGCGGGAATAGAAGTCCACCCGGCCCGCCAGCCCGGCGCGCAGGTCGGCGGGCGCCTCGGCGCGGACGTGGACGTCGTTGCCGGTGGCGTGCCAGCCGGTGCCGCCCGAGCCGTCGTTGGCGATGGTGGCCAGCATGTCGAGCTTCTGCTGGTTGTCCTCCCAGAAGATCACCCCGCAGCGGGCGCCCTTGAGCTTGTTGCCGACGTTGGTCGACGTGACCGTCTTGCTCATGACGATGAGGCGGCAGCCGGCCGTGCGAGACGCCGCGAAGCCATCGTCGTCGACCAGCTCGACGCCAAAGCCGTTGGCCTCGAGCCGCGCCTTGACGCGCTGCTCGGACGGGTTGAGCGACCCCGGGGCATCCACCAGAAACAAGGCCGTGGGGCGGCCCGGACCGGGGTCAATCGGACCGGGGTCGCCCGGACCGGGGTCGCCGGGATCTGGCGCCGGGCCGCTGGGGGGCAGGCCGCAAGCGGCGACCAGCAGGGCGAGCGCGAGGAGCGCGCCGCGCATCAGTTCGCCGCCCACGCCACCGCG
>JBHENR010000039.1:0-12800 GCA_046262555.1 Gemmatimonadota bacterium
ACGCTGAGGCGGGCGGCGATCAGGTCGTCCCGGGTCGGGATGTCGATGCCGTAGTAGCAGGGATGCCGGAGCGGCGGCGACGCGACGCGCAGGTGGACCGCGCGCGCGCCGGCTTCGCGGATCAGCCCCACCAGCGCCTTCGACGTCGTCCCCCGGACGATCGAGTCGTCTACCACGACGATTCGCCGGCCGGCCAGGATGCTACCCACCGGGTTGTACTTCACCTTGACCCGGAAGTCGCGCACCTCCTGACCTGGCTGGATGAACGTCCGCCCGACGTAGTGATTTCGAATGAGCCCCAGCTCGAACGGCAGGCCGCTCGCCTCGGCGTACCCGAGCGCGGCGGAGTTGCTCGAGTCGGGCACGCTGATGACACAGTCGGCATCCGCCGGATGCTCGCGCGCCAGCTCGCGCCCCAGCCCGCGCCGCGCCGAATCCACGCTCAGGCCGAACAAGACCGAGTCGGGGCGGGCAAAATAGATCTGCTCGAAAACGCAGAGACACTCGGGGGCCGCCGGCTGCTCGCGGAGCGTCTCCACCCGGCCATCGGCGGTGATCTTGAGGATCTCGCCGGGCGCGACCTCGCGCTCGGTGCGGGCGCCCAGGAGATCGAGCGCGCAGCTCTCCGACGCGGCCACGACCGTGTCGCCGCAGCGTCCCAGAATCAGCGGCCGAAAGCCGCGCGGATCGCGGGCGGCGTAGAGCGCGTCGTCGGTTAGGATCAAGAAGGAGTAGGCGCCCTGGAGCTTTTCCAGCGCCGCCACGACCGCGTCGTCGCGCGAGGGCTGGCGGCCCGCGGCGATCAGATGCACCAGCACCTCGGTGTCCATGGTGGACTGAAAGATGGAGCCCGATCGCTCGAGCCGGCGGCGGAGCGTGCGGGCATTGACGAGGTTGCCGTTGTGGGCGACGGCCAGAAAGCCATCGCGATAGTTGACGAGGATTGGTTGCGCGTTGGCGAGCGTCGGCGAACCGGTGGTGGAGTACCGGTTGTGGCCGATGGCCGCGTGGCCGACGAGAGGGGCGAGCGTGGCGGCGTCAAAGACCTCCGCCACCAGGCCCATGGCCCGGTGGGCGTTGGCGCGCGGCCCGTCAGCGCTCACGATGCCGGAGGATTCCTGGCCCCGGTGCTGCAGCGCATACAGTCCGAGATAGACCCATTCCGCCGCACGGGCGTGCCCCATGACGCCCACGATGCCGCATTCCTCGCGCGGGCCGCTCATCGCGACGCCTCCGTGCGGGCCATCCGCTGGGGCAGACTGTCTTCGTACTGCGCCCGCAGGCTGGCCCGGGACCGTTCGCCCACGCCCACGCGGAAGGTCGCGTCACTGGTCAGCCGGCCGCAGACGCGTACCGGAATCGCGCGGCGGTTGCACTCAGCCACTACCGCCTCGGCGTCGCCCACCGCCGCCAGATACCGCGCGCCGTCCTCGCCAAAGAGCGCGCCGCAGGGCTCGAGTCCGGCGGGCAGCGACAACTCGATGCCGATAGCGGGGCCCTGCGCCAGCCAGAGCTCGACGGCGGCGACCGCCAGGCCACCGTCGCCGATGTCCCGCACGGCCCGCAGCCACCCGGCCGCCGCCAGCGCCCGGAGGCCCTCGCCGTGGCTGCGCTCGGCGACGAGGTCGATCTCTGGGGCTCGCCCCGCGACCGTCCCCATCACCTCCTGCAGAAAGGCCGACGCCCCGAGGTGCGACCCTTCGCCGCCGATGAGAACCAGCGCGTCCCCGGCAACGGCGCCGTCGGGGGGGACCCGTGCCGCCACGTCGTCGAGCAGGCCCACCATCCCGATCGTCGGCGTGGGATAGATCGCCCCGTCCGACGACTCGTTGTAGAACGACACGTTGCCGCTGACCACCGGCGTCCCGAGTGCACGGCAGGCGTCGCCGATGCCGCGCAGCGCCTCGACGAACTGGTAATAAATCGCGTCCTTTTCCGGATTGCCGAAGTTGAGACAGTCGGTCACCGCCAGCGGGCGCGCCCCGACGGCGGTGACGTTGCGGGCCGCCTCGGCTACCGCCAGGGCCCCGCCCCGATACGGATCGCAGTAGACGTAGCGGCCATTGCCGTCGATCGTCAGCGCCAGGCCCCGCCGGGTGCCCCGCACCCGAACGATGGCCGCGTCACCGCCGGGGCCGAGCACGGTTCCCGCCTGGACCTGATGATCGTACTGCTCCCAGACCCAACGCTTGCTGGCGAGGGTCGGGGCCGCCAGCAGGACCTCGAGCGCGGCGAGCGGGTCGATGCCGTCGAGCCAGCCGGGGGCCGGGTTCCAGGCGTGGAGCGGCGCCAGATAGGCCGGGGCGTCCACCTCGCGGGAATAGCGCGGCACGTCATCCGTCAACGCGCTGACGGGAATCGCGCACACTTCCACCTCGCCGTCCGTCACGCGCCAGATGCCGTCGTCCGTGACCGCCCCGATCCGGTTGCAGGGGAGTTCCCACCTGGCCGCGATCCGCAACAGCTCCGGCTCGCGCCGGGTGTCGGTGACGACCAGCATCCGTTCCTGCGATTCCGACAGCAGCACCTCGTAGGGGGTCATGTCAGGCTCCCGCCGGTGTACGCGCGCCACGTCCAGCGTGATGCCGGTGCCGGCCCGGGCGGCCATCTCGCTGCTGGAGGAGGTCAATCCGGCCGCCCCCATATCCTGGATGCCGATCAGCGCACCGGCGCCGATGAGCTCGAGGGTGGCCTCGAGCAGCAGCTTTTCGGTGAACGGATCGCCGATCTGCACCGTGGGCCGGCTGGCCGCGGCATCCTCGGACAGCTCGGTCGAGGCCAACCGGCTCGCGCCGTGAATGCCGTCACGGCCGGTGGCGGCCCCCAGCACGTATACCGGATTGCCGGCGCCAGCGGCGGCCCCCCGCATCAGGTCGGCGTGGCGCAGCACGCCCACGCACATCGCATTGACCAGCGGGTTGCCGCGATAGGCGTCGTCGAAGACGATCTCGCCGCCCACCGTCGGCACACCGACGCAATTGCCGTAGTCGCCGATCCCGCGCACCACGTGGCGAAAGAGATAGCGCGCCCGGGGGGTGTCGAGCGCGCCGAAGCGGAGGCTGTTGAGCAGCGCCACCGGGCGCGCGCCCATGGTGAAGATGTCACGCAGGATGCCGCCGACGCCGGTGGCCGCCCCCTGGTACGGCTCGACCGCGGACGGGTGATTGTGGGACTCCACCTTGAAGACGACGGCCAGGTCATCACCAATGTCCACCGCGCCGGCATTCTCGCCCGGGCCCTGGAGCACATGCGGACCCGTGCTCGGCAGGTCGACCAGCCGGGCACGCGAATATTTGTAGCCGCAGTGTTCGCTCCACATCAGGCTGAAGACGCCGAGCTCGGTGAAATTCGGCTCCCGTCCGAGCAGCTCGAGGATGCGCTGATACTCGGCCGCCGTCAGGCCGTGCTCGGCGACGTCCGCCGCGGTGACGGGCGCCTCCTGGAGCGCCAACGTCACGCGGCCGCCTCGACCAGGCTGGTGAAGATGCCGCGGCCGTCGGTGGACCCGACCAGGGCGTCCATCGCCCGGTCGGGATGGGGCATGAGGCCCAGCACGTTGCGGCCTCCATTGACCACCCCCGCGATGTCCCGGGCCGACCCGTTGGGGTTGGGCAGGGCCTGGTCGTCCGCACCGACGTAGCGAAAAGCCACCTGGCCCTCGGCCTCGAGGCGATCGAGCGCTTCGGTCGGGGCGACGAAGTTCCCATCCCCGTGGGCGACAGGAAAGCGGACGATCGCGCCGGCGGCATAGTGGTGGGTGAACGGCGTGTCGGTGGCCTCGACCCGCAATCGCTGGGGGCGGCAGACGAACGTCAACCGGGTATTTCGCATCAGGGCGCCCGGCAGGAGCCCCGCTTCGGCCAGCACCTGGAACCCGTTGCAGATGCCCAGCACCGGTCCCCCGGAACGGGCAAAGCCGACGACCGCATCCATGATCGGGCTGAACCGCGCGATGGCGCCGGGGCGGAGGTAGTCGCCGTAGGAGAAGCCGCCCGGCAGGATCACCGCTCGGACATCCTGCAGTTCGGTCGCCTTGTGCCACAGCCAGACCGGCCGCGCGCCCGGCGTCGCCGCCACCGCGTCATGCACGTCCCGATCGCAATTGGAACCGGGGAAGCGGACCACCCCGATCGCGACGTCAGTCACGGAGCGGCCGCCCCGGGCGCGTCGTCAGGCCGGATCGTAAACCGGTAGCGCTCGATCACCGGATTGGCGAGCAGTCGCTGGCACATCTCCTCGACGCGCGCGTCGAGATCGGGTGCGTCGGCCTCGAGGGCGAAGGTGATCCAGCGGCCGACCCGGGCGTTCCGGATGCCGGCGTAGCCGAGATCCCCCAGCGCGTGCTCGAGGGCGGTGCCCTGCGGGTCGAGCAGTCCGGGCTTCAGCTCGACGAACACTTCGACCCGGGCGCTCACGGCGCGTCCGGCAGCGGCCGGCCCGTCAGCCGGCGATAGGCCTCGCGATAACGGGCGCGTGTTTCCTCGATCGCCGCGGCCGGCAGGGGAGGGAGCGGGGCCTCGCCGTCCCACCGTCCCGCAGCCCGCTCCGCGGTCAGAAAATCCCGCACCGGTTGCTTGTCGAAGGAGGGTTGCGGTCCTCCCGGTTGCCAGTCGGCGGCGTCCCAGAAGCGCGAGGAGTCCGGCGTGAACAGCTCATCGATCAGCAGCAGCTCGCGGGCTCCGGCCTCAAGCCAGGCGCCCCATCCGAACTCGAACTTGGTGTCCGCCAGGATCAACCCCACGGTTTCCGCGTGGGCCGCGCCCTCCGCATAGAGGGCGAGCGAGCGATCGCGTAGCCGCGCGGCGAGCGTTTCCCCCAGGAGGGCCTCCAGCGCGAGATACGAGATGTTCTCGTCGTGGCCGGTCTGGGCTTTGGTTGCGGGCGTGAACAGCGGCATCGGCAGTCGATCTCCGCGGACGAGCCCGGTCGGCAAGGGCAGACTCGCGATGGTTCCGGCGGTGGAGTATTCCTGCCATGCCGACCCGTCGAGGTAGCCGCGCACGACACACTCCACCGGCAGCGGTTCGGCGCGGCGGGACCACATGGCGCGACCGGCGAGGACCTCCCGGTGGGATGCGAGCTCCGGCATCGCCCCGCAGATCCGGTCGGTGTCGGTGGTGACGCAGTGGTGCGGAAACGCCGTGGCGCAGTGATCGAACCAGAAGGCGGAGAGGCCGGTGAGGACCCTCCCCTTCTCGGGGATGCCCGCCTCGAAGACGATATCGAAGGCCGACAGGCGGTCGCTCGCCACCAGCAACACATCGTCGTGGAAGGCATACAGCTCCCGCACCTTGCCTCCGTGCAACCGCTGGAGCGGCAGCGTGGGGGCGGTCACCGCCGAGGGCGTCGGGACGGGGGAGGTCATCGGACGGCGATCCGGAAATACGTCCCGTCGCGCTCCGCGTACAGCACCGACCGCCGGCCCGAGCGGAGCGCGTCGACCAGCGGAGCCACGTCCTCGGCTCCGTCCAGCCGCTGATCACCCAGGGCGATCAGGACATCCCCCTCGCGCAGGCCGAGCCGGCGAAAGCCGGAATCCGGCAACACCCGGTCGAGCAAGAGGCCGGTCGGACTGCGAAGCGCGAGGCTGGACGCGATCGTCGCGTCGACCACGATGAGGTCGGCGCCGAAGGGCGTCTCCAGCCGGGGGGCGCGGTGGAGCGGATCGTCCTCCGGCGTCAGCACGAGCTCGAAACCGCGGTCCTCCCGGTTCAGCTCCACCCGCAGCGAAGCCCCCGACGGCAGGTCGAGCAGCCGCCCCTCCCACTCGAGCGGGGAACGCAACAGCCGGCCGTCGGTGGCGGTGAGGACGTCTCCTGGCAGGAAGCCGGCGCGGGCCCCCGGACTCGCCGGATCCACCCGCGCGACGCGGGCCCCCGGCGACGATCGGCCCGCGATGGGGGGCAGAACGTCGAGGTGCAGGCCGGTCCAGGGGCGGCGGATCTCTCCCAGCTCTACCAGATCGTTCAGCACGCGTCGCGCCCGATTGATGGGAATCGCGAATCCGAGTCCAATCGAGCCGCCGGTCCCGCCCGAGAAGATGAACGCGTTGACGCCGATCACCTCGCCCCGGGCGTTCACCAGCGGTCCGCCGGAATTGCCCGGATTGATCGCCGCGTCGGTCTGGATCATGTTGGACCACCCCTGCGCCCCGGCGCTGGATTCGGCGCCGGGACCGGGCTCGGGCCGCACGTCGCGGCCCAGCGCGCTGATGACGCCCACCGTGACCGATGGATTGCGGTCGGCCAGCAGATAACCGAAGGGGTTGCCGATCGCGATCGCCCACTCCCCGATGAGCAGATTCTCGGAATCGCCCAGCGGGGCGGGGATCAGCGGCGCCGCGCCAGGGTCGTCGACGTCCACCTGCAGAACCGCGAGATCGGTGGCCGGGTCCGAGCCCACGATGCGCGCCGGGAGCTGGCGGCCATCGAGCAGGGTGACGAGAACCTCGGTGGCTCCCGTCAAGACGTGCGCATTGGTCAGGATGTAGCCGTCGGACGACACGATGAAGCCCGAGCCCAGTCCCTGCACCTGTCGCAGCCGCTCGCGGGGGGGAAACAGGCGCTGGAAAAACGGGTCGGCGAACGGATCATCGAAGCCGGTGCGCTCGCGGACGATCTGGGTCGCTACCACGTTGACCGAGACCACGGAGGGACCGACGCGGTCGGCCGCGGCGACGATGGCCGTGCGCCGCGACGTGTCGATGGCGCCGGGGGCGGTCTGCGCACTGGCGGGAGCCAGCGCCTGGGCCAGCGGGCTCAGCGGCGTTCCGCTCGTCAGGGCCCAGGCAACGCCGCCGCCGAAGACGAACGCGCCGAGGGCGGCGAGCTTGAGCTGGGTGTGATGTGTCATGAAACATCCCGCCTTCGCGAATATCCCACGTGCCAAAGAAACAGTCCCTGGGGTGGGGCGTAGGTGGCCCGCACCCGCTCGCCGCCCGGCCGCAGCGCGGCGGACAGCGCCGCCGGCGAAGCTCGGCCCAGGCCGATGGCCACCAGCGCGCCGACCAGCGCCCGGACCATGTGCCGGAGAAAGCGGTCCGCCGTGATGTCCAGCGCCCGTCCCTCGCGGGTGGGGCGCCAACGCGCGCTGAGCACCGTGCACTCGCCCGGCGGTCCGGCCGCGAGGGGACGGGCCGGCGGAGCGCCCTTCGCGAACCGCCGGAAGTCGTGCACCCCGGCCAGTTGCGCCGCCATCGCGTACATCAGAGACCAGTCGAGCGCGCGTTCGATTGGCCAGCTGTACCGCCGGACGAACGGTGACCCGGCGTGGTCGCCCAGCGCCAGCCGGTAGCGATACGTGCGCGCCACCGCGTCGAAGCGGGCGTGAAAGTCCGCCGGCGCCCGACCCACGCGCGCGGCCCAGATGTCACCCGGCAGGCGCGCATTCCAGGCCCGCCGCAGCTCCGCCGGCGTCAACCGGGTCGCGGCGCTGAAATGGACGACTTGGCCGCGGGCGTGCACGCCGGTGTCGGTCCGGCCGCTGGCCACCACCCCCACCGGCTGCCCGACGATCGCCTCCAGCGACGCTTCGCAGGCGGCCTGTACCGTGACCGCGTCTGCCTGTCGCTGCCAGCCCCGATAGGCGGTGCCGTCATACTGCAGGATCGCCTTGAACCGCCGGCTCGGGGCCCCCGATTCGCTCACGCGGAGCGAAGCTATTCGCACCCACCCGACCGAGCAATTACGTTCGCGAATCATGGAGCCTGGCATCGATCCGCGCCCCGCGGCCGGCGACCCCCATGCCTGTCTGGTAGCGATCACGGACGGCGCCGTGCTCACCGCGGTCGAAGCGGAAGCGCTGTTCGGCGCGATCATGGACGGGCGCGTCTCGGCGGTGGTCATCGGCGCGCTGCTCGCCGCCCTGCGCACGCGGGGAGAGACCGTGGCCGAGATCGCCGGCGCGGCGCGCGGCATGCGCGCCCGCGCGGCGCGGGTGGAAACGGCGCGGGATCCGCTGGTGGACACCTGCGGCACCGGCGGAGATTTCTCCGGATCGTTCAACATCTCGACGACCGCGGCATTCGTCGCCGCCGCGGCGGGGGCGGCGATCGCGAAGCATGGCAATCGCGCGGCCTCCTCGCGCTGCGGGTCAGCCGATGTGCTCGAAGCCGCCGGTGCGGCCATCGACCTCCCTCCCGACGCGGTGGGGCGGGTGCTGGACGCCACCGGCATCGGCTTCTGCTTCGCGCCCCGCTTTCACCCGGCCATGCGGCACGCGAGCGGCGCCCGGCGCGAGCTCGGCATCCCGACGGTATTCAATCTGCTGGGGCCGCTCACCAATCCGGCGGGTGCGCGGCGGCAGGTGATCGGCGTGCCGTCTCTCGCCGCGGTCGACCTGATGGCGGCCGTCCTCGCCGAGCTGGGCACCGAACACGCCCTCGTCGTTCACGGCCACGAGGGGCTCGACGAGATATCGGTGGCCGGTCCGACGACCATCGCCGAGGTGCGAGATAGTACCGTCACCCGCCAGGTGGTCACGCCCGCCGCGTTGGGGCTCGCGCCGCAGGCGGGCACTGCCCTTGCCGGTGGCGACGCCGCAACCAACGCCCGCATCCTGCGGGCCGTCCTCGAGGGCCGCGGGACGGCGGCCCAGTCCGCCAGCGTCGCCGCCAATGCGGGCGCGGCCCTCTGGGTCGCCTCCCTCGCCCCCACCCTTCGCGACGGCGTCACGCGCGCCGCCGACCTCATCCGCTCCGCCGACGCCGCGCCCGTCCTGGACGCGTTCATCGACGCCACCCGCGCCGAATCGGCGGCGCTGCCGAGATCGTGATAGGCCGGTGGAATGTTCGGTTGTCGCACGGCGCGGGCGCGCCCGCGAGCCGGGCGTAACGCGCGGAGCGCAGCCCGCCGGGTGGCGTGACGCCGCCGTCCGCTTACCGGTACTTTCGCAGCACGCCGATCACGACCCCCAGGAGCTGCACTCGACTCGCCGCGTAGCGCTGCGACGCATGCGCCGCATTGGCCGGTTCGAGGCGGATCGTCCCTCCCGGCTCGCGGTGCAGCCGCTTGAGCGTCGCGCTCTCGCCGTCGATCAGCGCGATCACGCGCTCGCCCTCGCGGGCGGTTTCGCGCCGCTCCACGATCACGAAATCGCCATCAGCGATGTGCTCGTCGACCATCGAATCGCCCTGCACCCGGAGGGCGAAGGTTTCACCCTTGCCGAGCAGGTCCTCCGGCACCGCGAGCGTCTCATCGCCGGAGATGGCTTCGATGGGCGCGCCGGCCGCGACCAGGCCCAACAGCGGCAGCTCGACCGCCACCGCGGCATGCTGATGAACCACCTCGAGCGCGCGGCTGCGATTGGGGTCCCGCCGCAGGGCGCCCTTTGCCTCGAGGTTCGTCAGGTGCTCGTGGACCGTGGCCACAGACGCGAGCCCGAAGTGCTCCGCGATCTCCTCGAGGCTCGGCGCGAAGCCGTTCGCGTCGACAAACGTCCGCAGATAGTCGTAGATTTCGCGCTGGCGCCGGGTTAGTTTCATCGGAGTCCCGTCCGCTCGTGCGCCCGCTCCGCGCGCCGAGATCGCCGCTTCGGGGAAGGCGCTGCCATGGATGAGGACACGATAGCCGAAGAAAACCCGAAAGTCAAGCCCCTCGGCGCCGCCACGGGCTTCCTCGCGCGGACCCTGGCCCGGAAGCAGGGGGAGCTCGCGGGGCGGCTGAATCCGTCCGCCGAAGCCCAGGCCCGCGCGCGGGCCCGCGACCGGGCACCCGTTCGGAATCTGGCGGCGGCCCTCCGCGGCTCCCGGCTCCGGATCATCGCCGAGATCAAGCGGGTCAGCCCGGCGGCTGGACCGCTGGATCTCACTTCCGACATCGTGGCCCGGGCGCGCGCGTATGCGGCGGGAGGAGCGGCCGCCGTCAGCGTCCTGACCGACGCGGCCTTTGGCGGCAGTCTGGCCGATCTGGAGGCGATCGCCGGGCGCGTTCCGGTGCCCGTCCTGCGGAAAGATTTTCTCATCCACCCGTTCGAGATCTGGGAGAGCCGCGCCGCCGGCGCCGACGCCGCCCTGGTGATCGTCGCCGCGCTGGGTGATGCCAACCTGCGCGCGCTGGTCGATGCCGCCGCCGAGGCGGGACTGGGACTGCTGGTGGAGATTCACGGCCCCGATGACGTGGCGCGGGCAGCCGCGCTCGCGCCACCGGTCGTGGGGGTCAATGCCCGTGACCTGACAACCCTTGAGATGGCACAAACAAACGCGTATTCCACCCTCGCCGCGATGCGCCGCGACTGGGGGCCGGACGTGGTGCTGGTGGCGGAGAGCGGCATCCGGGGTCCCGACGACCTGCGGGCCGCTCGCGCCGCCGGCGCCGACGCGGTGCTGGTCGGCGAATATCTCATGCGCGCCGCCGATCCGGAGCGGGCGGTGGCCGGACTTTCGGCTCCGCCGGATGCGCCGCGGTGAGGCCCCGCCAGCGCGGGGCCCGACCGGGGGCGAAGCCTCCCCGCCGGGCTATCTTGGGGTGATGGGGCAGGCAACCCGAATCAAAGTGTGCGGCCTCTCGGATGCGGCCGCCGCGCGGTCGGCGGTGGCGGCCGGGGCGGACTACCTGGGCCTGGTTTTTGCCGCCTCGGTGCGCCAGGTGACGCCGGCGACGGCGGAGTCGCTGGTGACGGCGGTCCCCGCCGCCTGGGTCGGCGTCTTCGTGAATCCGTCGCTCGCCGACGCCGTGGCGCTCACCGACAGGCTGGGCCTGGCCGTTCTGCAGCTGCATGGGGAGGAGACGCCCGCCGAGTGCCAGGCGGTGCGCGACGCCACCGGGCGCCCGGTCTGGAAGGGCCTCCGCTGGACCGGCGCCGCCGACCTGCTCGTTCCCTGGGCTGGCGCCGTCGATGGCGTGGTCCTCGACGCCGGCGCGGGAGCGGAGCGGGGAGGCACGGGGCGAACGCTTCCCTGGCGGACGATCGGGCGGATGGTGCCGGCCGCGCGCCGGCCGGTGCCCCTGATTCTGGCAGGCGGGCTCGGACCCGACAACGTCGCCATCGCCATCGCGGCCGTCCGGCCCGATGGGGTGGATGGCTCCTCGCGCCTCGAGCGCGCGCCGGGTCGCAAGGATCCGGCGCGCATCCACGCCTTCGTCCGAGCCGTCCGCGGCGCTGCGCCAGCGGCCGTTGCGGGAGCGCGGTGAATCGGCCGGCCGCGGAACCCGCCCGCCGCGGGATGTTCGGTCCCTTCGGCGGCCGCTACGTGCCCGAGACGCTCATCGGCGCGCTGGATGCGCTCGACGCGGCGTGGGAGGCCGCCCGCGCCGACCCCGCCTTCGGCGCCGCGCTCGACGCGCTCCTCACCGATTACGTGGGGCGCCCCACACCGCTCACCGTCGCCCCGCGCCTGTCGGAGGCCTGCGGTGTCGAGGTCTGGCTCAAGCGCGAGGACTTGAATCACACCGGCGCCCACAAGATCAACAACACCATCGGCCAGGCGCTGCTGGCGCGGCGCATGGGCAAGCGGCGGATCATCGCCGAGACGGGCGCCGGCCAGCACGGGGTGGCGGCCGCCACCGCCTGCGCCCATTTCGGCCTCACCTGCGTCGTGTACATGGGGGTCGAGGACATGCGGCGGCAGGCGCTCAACGTCTATCGGATGCGCCTCCTGGGAGCGGAGATCATTCCGGTGGAAACCGGCACGCGGACGCTCAAGGACGCGACCAATGCGGCAATCCGCGACTGGGTGACCAACGTCGAGACGACCCATTACATCATCGGCTCGGTGGTGGGACCGCACCCCTACCCGACCATCGTGGGCGCGCTGCAGTCCGTGATCGGCCGGGAAGCACGCGCGCAGGCGCTCCGGATCTGGGGTGCGCTCCCCGACGCGGCCGTGGCCTGCGTCGGCGGCGGCTCCAACGCCATCGGACTCTTCGCGGCCTTTCTCGACGACCCGGTGGCGCTGTTCGGCATCGAGGCAGCGGGGGACGGACTCGCTGGGCGCCATGCGGCCACGCTGTTGCGCGGCCGCCCCGGCATTCTGCACGGCGCGCGCAGCTACCTGTTGCAGGATGAGGACGGCCAGATCGCCGAGGCGCACTCCATCGCGCCCGGGCTCGATTATCCCGGCGTTGGCCCCGAGCACGCGGCGCTGCTCGAGCGGGGCCGCGCCGTCTACGCGGCGATCGGGGATGCCGACGCGCTGGCGGCCTTCCATCGTCTGAGCGAGCTCGAGGGGATCATTCCGGCGCTCGAGAGCGCGCACGCCATCGCGTTCCTGCTGCAGCGCCCGGCGGCGATTGCGCCCGGGGCGCGGGTTCTCGTCTGTCTTTCCGGTCGCGGGGACAAGGACGTGCAGACGGTCGCCGAGCTCACCTCGTGAGCGGCCCGCAGGCCGCCTCCGAGGCCGCCCGGGTCGCCGGCGAGCTGGTGCAGGAGATCATTCGCGTCTTCAAGGTGCGGCGGCTCTACGAGACGGGGCATCCCCAGCGCCTGGAGGTCGAGGAGACTGCGGCCGAGCGGATCCAGGCCCTGCTCGCGGGACACGGCGCGGTGACGCTCGATATCGAAGAGGACGCGCTGCGCGCCGACGGCGCGGTCATCTACAGCCAGGAGGGGACCAAGGAATCGCTCGCCTTCCTGCTGCACCGGGAAGGGTTGCGCCAGCTGGTGCTCCACCCGGGCCTCGAGCCGGGGGAGCTGACGGTCTTTCTCGACCGCATCGGAGCGGCCGCGCTCGCCGCCACGGAAACCGATCTGGTGGCCCAGTTGTGGGAGGAGCGGTTCGTCCACATCCGGTTCGCCTTCGTGGAGCGGTTGGCCGACGAGGAGTGGACGCCGCCGTCGGCGCGGGAGGAGCCCGACGCGGAGGA
>JBHENR010000040.1:0-8113 GCA_046262555.1 Gemmatimonadota bacterium
GTCGTATCTCAACGTCCCGCGGCTGATTGCGGCCGCCGAGATCACCGGCGCCGACGCGGTCCATCCGGGTTATGGCTTTCTCGCCGAGAACGCCGAGTTCGCCGAGATCTGCCAGGAGTCTCACCTCACCTTCATCGGCCCGACGCCCGACCAGATCCGGCAGATGGGCGACAAGGCGGAAGCGCGGCGTCTGATGCATGCGGCCGGCGTGCCGGTGGTGCCCGGGTCGGATGGTCCGCTCGACGATGTGGCGGCCGCGCTCGACGCGGCGCGCGCGATCGGCTATCCCGTGCTGGTCAAGGCGGCGGCCGGCGGCGGCGGCCGCGGCATGCGCGTGGCGCGCGACGCCGAAGAGCTGGCGCGGGTTATGCCGCAGGCCGCGCACGAGGCCGCGACGGCGTTCGGCGACGGCCGCGTCTATCTCGAGAAATATCTGGAGCGCCCGCGGCACATCGAGATCCAGCTGCTGGGGGATCAGCACGGCCACGTCATCCACCTCGGCGAGCGCGACTGCTCCGCCCAGCGGCGCCATCAGAAGCTGCTCGAGGAAGCGCCGTCGCCGGTCATGACCGAGGCCCTGCGCGCCGCCATGGGCGAGGCCGCCGTGCGCGGCGCCGCCCGCATCGGGTATGTGGGAGCCGGCACGGTGGAGTTCCTGCTGGCGCCGGACGGGGCGTTCTACTTCATGGAGATGAACACCCGCATCCAGGTCGAGCATCCGGTCACCGAAATGGTCACCGGCCAGGATCTCGTCCTGCGGCAGATCAGCGCCGCCGCGGGCGAGCCGCTCGATCTGCGGCAGGACCAGGTGGGCTTCCGCGGCCACGCGATCGAGTGCCGCATCAACGCCGAGGACCCGGACCGCAATTTTCAACCCACGCCCGGGACGATCACGTCGTTTCACCAGCCGGGGGGGCCCGGCGTGCGGGTGGACACCGCGGCCTATCAGTCGTACCGCATCCCGCCCTACTACGATTCGTTGATCGCGAAGCTGATCACCCACGGGGCCGACCGGGAGCAGGCGCTGGCACGGATGCGCGTCGCGCTCGACGAGTTCGTCGTCGAGGGGGTGCCGACCACGATTCCCCTGCACCGGCGGTTGATCATGGATCCCCACTTCATCGGCGGGACGATTCACACGCGGTTCGTCGAGGAGTGGCTCGATGGCGCCGCGCCGGGCTAACCGGTCGGGCCGGACCCGTCGAACCGGTTCCCGGCGGCCGCCGCCGGGACACGTGCGGCGGGAGGTGCTGGGTCTGCTGGTGGCGGCGACGGGCGGCTTCGTCTGCGTTGCCCTGTGGCCGTTCGATCCGGTGGCGACGCGCTCCCTCGCGACGCTGAATCTCGTCGGCCTGCTCGGCTCCTACAGCGCCTTTTATCTCTATCTGGCGCTCGGCAGCGGCGCGCTGCTCGTCGGGTTGATGCTGCTCGCCTGGGGAGCCCTCCTGCTGCTCGATCGCGCCAGCCGGGCGGCCGCCGGGTTGACGCTGGCCGCGATCGCCGCCACCGTCGTCAGCCTGACGCTCTTGGGCATCGCGGGAACCTGGAGTGCCGAACCCGCCGGCTGGACGGCGCGCTCCGGCGCGCTGGGGCAGGGGATCGCGTCCGCGCTGGTGGGCGCCGTGGGTGTCGCCGGGGCGACCCTGTTCTGCCTCGTCGCCCTGGCCCTGCTCGCGGTGGCGGCGTTCCGGATCTCGCTCGGGCGGGGAGTCGAAGCCGGTGTCGCCCTCGGGCGCCTGGGGGGTCGGCACGCGCGGGGCGGGGCGGCGGCGCTGGCGGCGCGCGCCAGCCGCTGGCGGCAACACCGGCGCACGGCCCGCCTCGCGCGGGCGGCGGGGGGTGCCACGCCGGTGGTGACCTCCGCGCCGGACCCCGAAGCGGCGCTCGAAACGGGCCCCGACACGCCGCCGGCAGACTCCGCGGCCGCCCCGGCCGACGGGCCCGTCCCCTCGCGCCCCCGACGGCTCCCCGCGACGCCGGATGCGCCGCCCGCCCGCCGGTCGGGTCGCCCGCCGGCGAGCTTCCTGCCCCCCCTCGACCTGCTGGACCCCGTCCCCCCGGTGGAGGCCGACCGGGGCGCGGACGAGCTGCAGCGCCTGGGCGACGTCCTGATCGAAAAGCTGCGCTCCTTCAACGTGCAGGGCGAGATCGTCGGCCTCCATGCCGGTCCGGTTCTGACCCAGTTCGAGGTCAAGCCGGCGCCGGGGGTGAAGGTCAACCAGATCGCCAACCTCGCCGATGACCTGGCGCTGGCGATGCGGGCGCAGCGGATTCGGATCGTCGCGCCCCTGCCGGGGAAGGGCGCGGTAGGGATCGAGGTGCCGAATCCGAATCCCCGCATGGTCACGATCCGGGAGCTGATCGAGTCGCCGGCGTGGCGGGACTTCCCCGGTAAGGTGCCGCTCGCCCTCGGTCGCGAGATCGCCGGCTCCCCGATCGTCACCGACCTGACGCGGATGCCCCATCTCCTGATCGCGGGGGCGACCGGCGCCGGCAAGTCCGTCTGCATCCATGCGATCGTGACCAGTCTGCTCTACCGCTACGGGCCCGAGGACGTGCGGATGATCATGATCGATCCGAAGATGCTCGAGCTCATCACCTACAATGGGATTCCCCACCTGCTCCACCCGGTGGTGGTCGAGCACCGGCAGTCGGCCAAGGCGCTCAAGTGGACGGTGGCGGAGATGGAGCGCCGCTATCGGTTGCTCGCCGCCAACGGGGTCCGGAGCCTGCAGGACTTCAACGCCCGGATTCTGGCCGGCGGCGACGACGTGAAATCTCTCGACGGAAGCGACGAGCCGCTCCGCCGGTTGCCCTACATCGTGGTTCTCATCGACGAGCTGGCGGACCTCATGCTGACGGTGCAGAACGAGATCGAGGAGCCGCTGGCGCGGCTCGCCCAGATGGCGCGGGCGGTCGGCATTCACCTCATCCTGGCGACCCAGCGGCCCTCGGTCAACGTCATCACCGGCGTGATCAAGGCGAACTTTCCGTCGCGTCTCTCGTTCCAGGTGTCGTCGAAGATCGACAGCCGGACGGTGCTCGACATGAATGGCGCCGAGCAACTGCTCGGCAATGGCGACATGCTCTATCTGCCCGCCGATCGGGCCGAGCCGCTGCGCATCCAAGGGGCCTTCGTCTCGACCGCCGAGACGGCTCGCATCGTCGCCTGGCTGCGGGAAGCCGCTGCCGCGCTGAATGCGGCGGTGGTGGCGCCGCCGGTGGACATCATCGCCGAAGCGGTCGAGGCGGAGCGCATCGCGCTCGACGAACGCGACGAGCTGTTCCTCGCCGCCGCGCGGGTCGTCGTCGATCACGATCAGGGCTCGACCAGTCTGCTGCAGCGGCGGCTGCGGGTGGGATACTCCCGGGCGGCCCGCATTCTCGACCAGCTGGAGCGGGCCCAGATCGTGGGGCCGCCCGACGGCACCAAGCCGCGCGAAGTCCTGATCTCGGCGATGGAGCTGGCGGAGCGCGAGGAGCAGGGCTAGCCGGGGAACTCCGGAACTCCCACCCCCCGGGCGGCGTA
This sequence comes from Gemmatimonadota bacterium, assembly GCA_046262555.1. GTDB lineage: Bacteria > Gemmatimonadota > Gemmatimonadetes > JACCXV01 > JAHWKZ01 > JBHENR01. The sequence goes on from JBHENR010000040.1 coordinate 3,530, forward strand.
CCAGCACCCATGGAGACAAGGATGCGAAACGGGTTGACATTGGCGCTGACACTGGCGCTCGCCGTGCCGGCAGCACTGCCCGGACGCGCCGCGGCGCAGGACCCGACCGCCGTGCTGGCGCGGGCGGACCGCGCGCTGGCGGCCCTGACGACCCTCCGCGCCGGGTTCACCCAGCAGGTCGTCAATCCGGCGCTCGAGCGGACGTCCACGGGGCGTGGCACGCTGAGCTACCGGGCGCCCGACCGGTTTCGCATCGCCTACGCCGACCCCGCGGGCGACGTCGTCGTCAACGACGGGCGCCGGGTGTGGATCTACCTGCCATCGGCCCAGCCCGGTCAGGTAATCCGGCAGCCGGCGGCGGAGTCCGGCGTCGCCAACCCCCTCACGTATCTGCGCGACCTGCGGGGCCAGTACACCGCCCGCCTGGTCGGCGCCGGGACCGTCGCCGGCCAGCGGGCCGATCATCTGGCGCTCGTGCCCCGCTCGGCGGCGGCTCCGTTCGCCGGGCTCGACATCTGGATCGACCGCGCCACGGGATTGACCCGCCAGGTGCGCACGGTGGTGGCCGGCGGCGTGACGACCACCTACACGTTCACCGCATGGACGCCGGGGGCGGCACTGCGGGACGACGTGTTCCGGTTCCGGATTCCGCGCGGCGTCGAGGTCTTCGACCAGTAACACGGTCAGGCGAACACCCCCCAGCGTCCGGCGTATATTACCGGCATGCGCATCGCCCTCCTGACGTTCAATTTCTGGCCCCGCCGGGCGGGCATCGAGTACGTCGTCCATGACCTGGCGACCGAGCTCCATCGCGCCGGGCATCAGGTCACGGTGTTCGCCCCTCGGGTGCGGGAGCGATTCGACGAGATCGAGCACACCTATGGCCTGGTGCGATTCGGGCTCGCCCTGCCGGGCGCGTTTCGCTCTGGTTTGAACCGCTTCGTTCTGCGTCGTATCTTCTCCTCCCAACAGCGCGGCCGGCCGTTTGATGTCATCAACGTGCATTCCGCCTATCTGCCGGCCAGCTACGCACTCGATCTCCAGCGGGCGTTCGGCGTGCCGGTCGTCGTAACCTGTCATGGCCACGACATCCAGCGCGACGCGCCGACGGGGTACGGCGTTCGGCTGCGTCCCCGGGCGGACCGGATCGTCCGTCGCAACCTGCGGGCGGCCGACCGCGTGGTGGCGATCAGCGCCGCCGTGTACGAGGAGCTGATCCCCCTCGTGGCGCCCGAGCGGATCGCCTGCGTGCCGAACGGCGTGCGCGTCGATGCCGCGGGCGAGCCATCGGCGGGGGTGCTGCGGCGGCACGGCGTGCCGGAGGGCACCGTTATCCTCGCCGTGGGGCGGAACCACGCGAAGAAACAGTTCGACGTCGGGCTGCGGGCGTTTCGGCTGCTTGCCCACGAACAGCCCGATGCGCGGTTCGTGCATGTCGGCCGGGGCGGCACCGCGCTCGCGGGCCTGGCGGCCGAGCTGGGAGTCGCCGACCGGTTTCACGCGCTGGGCGAGCTCGACCGCGACGAGGTGGCCGCGGCGTACCGGGAGGCGGCGATCTTTCTGCTGCCGTCCGCGGTGGAGTCGTTCGGGCTCGTCACGGTCGAGGCGATGGCGGCCGGGCTGCCCTGCGTGGTGACGGACGCGCCGGGCAGCCGGGATCTCGTGGCGCACGGCACGACCGGTCTGCTGGCGCCGATCGGGGACGTGGCAGCGCTGGGCGAGGCCCTGATCGAGCTCGCGCGCGACCCCGCCCGCCGCCGCGCGCTGGGGCGCGCCGGGCGGCAGGTGGCCGTCGCGCGGTACGGCTGGCCCGCGGTGGCGCAGGCCTACGTCGAGGTCTACCGGGAGGCGCGCGCCGGACGGCGCGAGGCCGTTCCGGCATCCATGGGAAGCTGAAGGGAGTGGAGATGGCGAAGCCGTTCGCGGAGCGGGTCGCCGATCGGGAGCTGACGATCGGCATTGTCGGCCTGGGGTACGTCGGTCTGCCGCTGGCGGTGGAGTTTGCGGCCGCCGGGTTCGACGTCGTCGGCGTAGACATTGACGCCGACCGGGTCGAGCGGGTCAATGCGGGCCACTCCTACCTGACCGACCTGACCGACGAGGCGCTGGCGGCGGTGCTGCCATCCGGCAACGGGTCCGCGCCCGGCCCCGCCGCCGGTGGAGTGGCGGTCCGGGCCGGAACACTGCGCGCGACCACCTCGTTCAATGCGCTCGCCGAAGTCGACGCCATCTCGATCTGCGTGCCGACGCCGCTCAGCAAGGAGCGCTCGCCCGACGTGTCGTACATCCTGGCGGCGGCCGAGGAAATCGCCCTGCGGCTCCGGCCCGGGCAACTCATCGTCCTCGAGAGCACCACCTATCCGGGCACCACCAGGGAGCTCGTGCTGGCGCGCTTCCAGGAGACCGGCCTCACCGTGGGGGAGGGGTTCTTCCTCGTCTTCTCGCCCGAGCGCGTGGACCCTGGCAACCCCCATTTCAGCTTCCACAATACGCCGAAGGTGATGGGCGGCATCACGCCGGCGTGCGTGGAACGTGCGGCGCTGCTCTATCTGACGATCACCGACCGGGTCGTGCGGGTCTCTTCGACCGAGGCGGCCGAGATGACCAAGCTGCTCGAGAACACGTTCCGCAGCGTGAACATCGCGCTCGTCAATGAGCTCGCGATCATGTGCAACCGGCTCGGGCTGGATGTCTGGGAGATCATCGACGCGGCGGCGACGAAGCCGTTCGGCTTCATGCGCTTCCTGCCGGGCCCGGGACTGGGCGGCCATTGCATCCCGGTCGATCCCCTCTACCTCTCCTGGAAGCTCCGGCAGCTCAACTACACCGCCCGCTTCATCGAGCTCGCCACCGAGGTGAACGGGGAGATGCCCCGGCATGTCGTGAATCGGGTCACCGATGCGCTGAACGCGAGGCGCCAGAGCGTCAATGGCGCGGCCATCCTGGTGCTGGGCGTGGCCTACAAGCGGGACATCAACGACGTCCGCGAGTCGCCCGCGCTGGCCATCATCGAGCTGCTCGAGGAGAAGGGCGCCACCGTCACGTATCATGATCCCTACATCCCCGAGCTGATGGTGGACGGCGTAGTCTGGCACTCGGTGGCGCTTTCCGCCGAGCGCCTGGCGGCGCAGGACTGCGTCGTGCTGGTGACCGATCACACCGACTTCAACGCCGGCATGCTGGTCGAGCACAGCCCGCTGATCGTGGACACCCGGCATGCCCTTGGGGGCATCGCCGCGGACCACGTGATCCGGCTGTAGGGGCCGCGCCGGTGGCGCTCGAGCCCCACGTCGGGTCCTCCGCCGGCTCGACGGATCCGGCCTACGTGATGGTTCCGGTCGACGCCGAGATCAATCTGCTCGAGCTGGCGGCCGTGCCGCTGCGGGAATGGCGCATCATCGCGCTCAGCACGGTGGCGGTGTTGCTCCTGGCGGGACTCTATTCGCTGCTGCAACCCACCGTCTATACGGCGGATGTCGTGCTGCTGCCGCCGGAGGCGTCGGGCGTCGCCGGCGCGGGAGGGGTGATGCTGCCGTTCGGTCTCGGGGGCACCGACGATTCCCGGCTGGTCACGATTCTGGAGAGCCGGTCGGTGGCGGATTCCGTCGCCAGCCGGCTGAAGCTGCCGGCCGCGTTCGGCGTCCGAAGCGTCCGCCGCGCCGGCCGGACCGTGGCCGACATGTCGGAAGTGATCGACAACACCGACGGCTCGATCGTGATCAAGCTGACCGACACCAATCCCGAGCGGGCCGCGCGCATCGCCAACGCCTACCCGGAGGCGCTGAACGCGGTCAACGCCCGGCTGGGGAGCGAGGCGGCGATTCAGCGGGCCGAGTACCTCGAGACCGAGCTCGCCGTCGCCCGCGGGGAGCTGGAGGCGATCGAGGAGCAGCTGGTGGACTTCCGCCGCGGCCAGCCGGAAGTCAAGGCGCAGACGAGCCAGACCCTGGAGGCGGCCGCCCAGCTCCAGGAGCAGATCATGGCCCAGGAGCTGCGCATCCAGCAGCTGCAGCGGATCGCGACGCCCGACAATCCCCAGCTGCGGACCGCCGTGGCCCAGCTCGGCTCGCTGCGCGGCCAGCTGCGCCGGCTGCGGACCGGCGGCATCGACGAGACCGGGGTCATGCTGTCATTCCGCGAGGCGCCCGAGCTGGGACTCACCTACGCCCGGCTGCTGCGGGAATTCGAGAAGAACGAGGCGATCTACGGCCAGCTTACGGCCGGTCTGGCGCAGGCCCGCATTGACGCTGGTGATGACGTCCCCGTCGTCACGGTGCTCGATCCGGCGATCGTTCCCGGCGGGCCGTCGGGCCCGAACCGTGGGCTGGCGATGATTCTGGGAGCGCTGGTCGGCCTGGTGCTGGGGCTGGTCGCCGCCTTCGCCGTCGACTGGAGCCGCCGGATGCGGGGCGTTCCCGACAATGCCGGATTCTTCAGCGCCTGGACGCGCTTCCGCACCGAAGTCAGAGGTCTGACGACGCGGTTCCGGACGCCCGCGCGGCGCGCCTGAGCCGGTCGCTGGCCATCGCGTTTCCCCACCGGCCCCAGGCCGTCGGCGGTCCCGGCAGCTTCCAGCAGCGGCTC
>JBHENR010000041.1:0-5091 GCA_046262555.1 Gemmatimonadota bacterium
CGCGGTAGAGGCGAATGTCGACCCCCGCCCGCTCCGCCGCAGCGCGCGCGCGCGCGTCGGGGCGGACGTGGAATCCGATGATGATGGCGTTCGAGGCGGCGGCCAGCTGGACGTCGGTCTCGCTGATCGCCCCCGCGCCCCGGTGCAGAACCTCGACCTTGACCTCGTCGGTGGAGAGCTTCGTCAGCTCGTCCGCCAGCGCCTCGACCGAACCGCCGACGTCGCCCTTGAGGATGACGTTCAGCCGCCCGATCTGGCCCGCCTGGACCTGCTCGTAGAGCTCCTCGAGCGTGGTCGGCTCCTTGGCCCGGCGGAACCCCTGCTCGCGCTGCAGCCGCTGGCGCTTCTGGGCGATGCCCCGGCCCTCGCGCTCGTCCTCCAGCACGGCGAAGCTGTCGCCCGCCTGGGGCACGCCGCTGAAGCCGAGCACCCGCACCGGGGTGGAGGGGCCCGCCGCGATGACGGTGTTGCTGCGCTCGTCGAGCAGCGCCCGCACCTTACCATCGAACAGCCCGCAGATGAACGAGTCGCCCACCTTCAGCGTGCCCGCGGTCACCAGCACGGTCGCCACCGGTCCCATGCCCCGGTCGAGCTCGGCCTCGATGACGACGCCCCGGGCGGTGCGCTTGGCGCGCGCCTTGAGATCGAGCATTTCCGCCTGCAGCAGCACCTTCTCCAGCAGCTCGTCAATGCCGGAGCCGGTCTTGGCGCTGACCTCGGCCGCGAGCACGTCCCCGCCGAAATCCTCGACCATGATCCGATGCTGCATCAGCTCCTGCTTGACCCGCTCGGGTCGCGCGTCGGGAAGGTCGGTCTTGTTGACCGCCACCACGATCGGCACACCGGCCGCGCGGGCGTGGTCGATCGCCTCGATCGTCTGGGGCATGACCGCGTCGTCCGCCGCCACCACCAGAATCACGATGTCGGTGGCCTGCGCGCCGCGAGCCCGCATGGCGGTGAACGCCTGGTGCCCGGGGGTATCGAGGAAGGTCACCTTGCGGCCGGCCGCAAGCTCGACCTCGTAGGCGCCGATGTGCTGGGTGATCCCCCCCGACTCGCCGGCGATGACATTCGCCCGGCGGATGTGATCGAGCAGGGACGTCTTGCCGTGATCCACGTGACCCATGACGGTGACGACCGGTGGCCGCGGCTCGAGCTCGGCCTCGCTCTCATCGGTCTCTTCGGGCTCGCTGACCACGAACGCGTCCTGCCGCTGGGCGACGAAGCCGAACTCCTCGCAGATGAGACTGATCGTATCGAAATCGAGCCGCTGGTTCACCGTCACCATCAGCCCGAGCTCCATGCATGACGCGATGATGCGCGTCGCCGGCACTTTGATCAGGTCGGCGAGCTCGCCGACGGAGACGAATTCGGTCACCCGCATGACGTTCGCTGGATCGATAGCGTCGACGGCGGACGGGTCGTCCACCGCCCGCACCCGGCGCGTCCGGCGCCGGACGCCGGTTCGTCCGTCGATCTGGGCCAGTGTCCGCTTGACGTTCTCCTCGACCGCCTTCTGATCCACCTTGCGGCGGCGGCGGCGGCGGCGCTGTCCGACGCCAGGCTGCGGTTCGCCCGGGCGCGCTGGCCGCGCGGCCGCGTCGGGACGCACCGCGGAGGCGGACCGGACCGCCGCTTCGGTGCGGGAAGCGGGGCCCGCGGCAGGAGCCGCGGCCGACCGTTCGACCGCCGCCGCTGCCGCCGGAGCCGCGACCGCCAGCGCCGGGGCGGCTGCTGGTGCCTCCGCGACGGCGGCGGCGGGCGCGGCGACCTGGGTGCGGCGCTGGCGCATCGCTTCATCGAGCCGCTTCTTCTTGTCCTCCCCGGCGTGCTTGACCGCTTCCTTTTCGGCCTCGAATTTGGCCTGGACGCGCGCGATCATCTCATCCTCGATGGATGACATGTGCGTCTTGACCTGGAGGCCCATGTCCCGGAGCAGGGCGACCATCGCCTCGCTGGAGACATTGAAGCGCCGGGCTACATCATAGATTCGAGTTTTCGCCACGCTTTCGCTCTCCTTGCGTCGAGTCGACGCCTGCGTTCCGCACGTCGGGGCCGGGCTTCACCAGGGCCGCCATTCCGGCGGCCACGTGGCGGTCGGTCACGGGGAGCACGGCGACCGCGTTGCGGCCGGCGAGCTCACCCAGCGCGTCCTTGGTCCATCCGCGATAGAGCGGCACGCCGGCCACCCGCCACCGCTCGATCAACGCGTCCCGGCGGGTGGAATTCAGGTCTTCCGCGATCAGCACGGCCGCCGCGTGGCCCTCTCGAACCGCCGCCCGGGTCAAGGCGACGCCGATCACGAGGCGCCCGGAACGGCGCGCCTGCCGGACCAGGCCGGCGAGTCGCGCCTGGGTCGCATCCAAGCCCGGCCGGCCGGCCGTCAGGCCCGACGCGGCGTCAGACCGGTTCGGCGTCGGTCGGCCGCTCGGCATCGGCGGCCTCGGGCGCGGCCTCGTCCGCGGCGGCTTCCGCCGGAGCCTCGCCCTCATCGGTCACTTCGCCGGTCTCGATATAGGCACCGGCTTCCTCGTCCCACTCCTCATCCACCTCGACCGTCAGCTCCTCGATCATCCGCACCAGGGCCGCGGCCGCTTCGGGGCTCACGCCGGGCATCGCCTCGATGTCCGCCGCCTCGAGATTGATGATGTCGTTGAACGTGCGGAAGCCGCGCTCGGCGAGCACGGCGGCCGTCTCGGCGTCGAGACCCGGCACCGCGCTGAGCGCGAAGTCCTCGCCCTCGACGTCATCCGTCCCCGGCGCCGGCGCCGCGTCCGGCTTGCGGCCGAAGAGCATCTCCTCTTCCTTGGCCAGATATTCGGTCTTGCTGACGAGGTCGATCTTGTAACCGGTCAGCCGTGACGCGAGGCGCACGTTCTGACCCGACCGCCCGATCGCCAGCGAGAGCTGGTCTTCCGCGCAGACAACGGTCGCCCGCTTCTCCGCCGGCCGCGGCGCTTCGGCCGGTTGGGACCCGTCGCTCCCCTCCGCCTCCGGCGCGGCCGGGGCGAGCTCGGTGGACGCTGGTTCCAGCTCCCGACGCGCGGCCTCTCGCGACACCTTGGACGCCTCGAGCGCGGCCGCGGTTTCCTCGGGGCTCGCGGGCTGGAACGGGGCGGGCGCGGCGGTCGGCCCGCGGAACCGGAGTTGCGTCCGGAAGGGAGACTGGCGCAGCGAGTCGCCGAACAGCCCGCCGTCGTCGATGCCGCCTTCGGGCTCGTGGAGAATGATCTTGTAGACCTGCGCTGGCGACAGCGACTGGGCGATGAACTGTCGCGACTCATCGGTCCAGGGCACGATGTCGATCCGCTCGCCCCCCAGTTCCGACACCACCGCCTGCACGCGGCTTCCCTTGAGGCCCACGCAGGCGCCCACCGGATCGACGTGCTGGTCACGCGACCAGACGGCGATCTTCGACCGGCTGCCCGGCTCGCGAGCGATGGCCCGGATCTCGACGATCCCCTGGAAGACCTCGGGGACCTCGAGCGCGAACAACGCCTTGACGAGATCGGGATGCGTCCGACTGAGGATCAGCTGCGGTCCCTTGCTGGTTTCGCGGATGTCGAGCAGCAACGCCCGGACCGTCTCCCCCTGCCGCAGGTATTCGCGCCGCACCTGCTCGCGCGCCGGCAAGATCGCCTCGGTGCGCCGATCGAGGAAGACGAGCGCATTGCCGCGATCCACCTGCTGGACGGTGCCGGAGACGAGCTCGCCCACGCGGCCCTCGTACTCGGACCGGATCCGGCTGCGCTCCTCTTCGCGCACCTTCTGAATGATCATCTGCTTGGCGGCCTGGATGGCGTTGCGCCCGAAGGTCCGGAAGTCGAGCGGAATCTCGGCGACCTGACCGGGCTGCGGATCGGCGTCCCCCCATGGCTCGTTGACGTACGGGAGCGCCTTCGCCTCCGCGACCGTCATCTGTCGGGATGAATCCTCGACCTCGTCGACGATCTCCTTGAGCAGATAGATGCTGATGTCCCCGGTGGCGGGATCCACCATCACGTCGGCATTGGCTTCCGCGCCGTGCTTGCGGCGCACCGCCGCCAGCATGCCCGCCTTGACGAGCTCGATCACCTCGCCCCGGTCGAGCGACTTCTCGCGGGTCAACTGTCCGAACGCGTCCAGAATCTCCAGCGCCATGGCTCTCTCCCTCGAAGGCTCCTACCAGCGGACGTGCAGTGTGGCGCGTCCGATTTCCATCTGCGGAATCGTCCAGCTGCCCTCGGGCGCCGTCACGATGATCGCGTACCCGCCGGGGACGTCCTCGACGCGCTCCAGCTCGCCGATGAAGCGCCGCCGGCCGTCGAGCTTGCGCGCCGTGCGCACCGAGATCTCGCGGCCGATGAACCGCTCGAAGTGCGCGCGCTTCGTCAGCGGCCGCTCCAGCCCCGGACTCGACACTTCGAGCACATACCGCTCCGGCACCGCCGCGGCCGCTTCGAGCGCGGCCTCGACCTGGCGCGAGAGGGCGGCACAGGCGTCGAGCGTCACCCCGCCCTCCCGGTCCACGTAAAGACGAAGAATCGGGCGGCCGCGTGACCCCATCACCTGGAGGTCGACCAGCTCGGCGCCAGTCCCCTCGACGATAGGCTCGATCAGGGCCGCCAGGCGGCCGGCGTCAGGCTGCGCGGGCACGGCGAGTCACGGTCGCGGGGAAAAAAAGAGGGGCTTACGCCCCGACCAGACGGACAATATACCCCGATCGTCGGCCCTCGCAAGCTAGCGGGGCCGTCCGGCATAGGCGAGCATGCGCCCCCCGCCGCCCCGCGCGCGGCGGTAGGAGTGGAAGGTGGCATCGCAGGCGGTGCACGCCGTGGAGGAGAGGATGCCAGTCTCCGGCACGCCGACGGCCTGGGCCTGGGCGGTGAGGGCGGCCCGCAGGTCGACGCGCAGGCCGCCGCCGTCACGCAGTGCCCAGGCCCCGCACGGCCCGGCCGTCGTGCGCCCGATCGCCGTGACGACTTCCTCCCCGACCGCGAAGCAGCAGGGTCCGATCGCCGGCCCCCACCACGCCGCCACCGTCCACGCCGCCACGCCGTACTCGCGCTCCAGCGCCGCCAGCCCGGCGGCAAGGATGCCGGCGGCCACCCC
>JBHENR010000042.1:0-6813 GCA_046262555.1 Gemmatimonadota bacterium
TACAGCCGGCTCGCGTCCGAGGACGAGCGCGCGGCGCTGCGCTCGGTGGAGCTGCTGCACGCGACCGCCCGGGAAGCCGTCGAGCGGTACCGCGGGCGGGTGGTGAAGTGCATCGGGGACGCGGTGCTGGCCGAGTTCCCCAGCACCGAGGCGGCGGTGCGGGCGGCGCTGGGGGAGTGCCCGCTGCGGATCGGCATCCATGTGGGCGACGTCGCCCGGGCGGCCGACGACGATCTGTACGGCGACGGGGTTAACATCGCCGCCCGAATCCAGAAAGAGGCCGAGCCGGGTGAAGTCCTCGTCACCGACGACGTCCGGCGGCAACTGCGGGCGCGGCCGGAATTCCACTTCACGCCCCGCGGGGAGCGGGAGCTGCGCGGCCATGCAGGGGTCATGGCCGTCCATGGCGTCGCCATGGAGGGAGCCGCCGACGCAGGCTGGCATGTCCGTCCTTCCGAAGGCGCCGGCACCCGCTCCGCGGCTGCCGGACGGTCCAGCTCCCGCCGTCGCGTTATCCAGCTCGGACTGGGGGCCGCGATGGCGATCCTCGTCGTGACGCTGCTGCCCCAGCTGCTCCGGCGGGGGGACGATGCCGCCGTTCCGCCCCCGATGCCGGCGGGGGCCGTCGTGCCGGCTTCGACGGAGGCACCGAGCGCGCAGTCGATCGCCGTGCTGCCGTTCGTGGACCTCAGCGCCGAGCAGAACCTGGAGCACTTCACCGACGGGATCACGGAAGAGGTGATCCATGCGCTCGCCAACGCGTCCGATCTGGATGTGGCCTCACGGACGTCCGCCTTCGCCTATAAGGGCAGGGTGGCCGACGTGCGGGAAATCGGCCGCGAATTGAATGTCGCCACGGTGATGGAGGGGAGCGTGCGCCGGGCGGGCGACACGGTTCGCATCACCGCTCAGCTCATCAATGTGCGTGACGGCTACCATCTGTGGTCGGCCACCTACGAGCGCGAGCTGTCGGATGTCTTTGCCGTGCAGGACGAGGTGGCCGGGGAGATTACGCGCGCGGTGGGGGAGAAATTCCATCAGCTCCCGGCCTGGCTGACGCTCGACACCCGCCGCCCCCGCTGACCGACCAATCCCGCTTCGGGGCCGGGCGGAATCGCCCCCCCACGCCCCGCATTCATTTGAACAACCAGGGCCCATTCGGAGTATATTCAAGGTCTACTTCAGATTCCGGGTGAAACCCGCCCGCCCGCGGGCGCGTAGGGAGAACAACCCGTCGGTCACCGCCAACCGCTACTCTCCAAGAGGATCGCGCGCATGCTATCGTGGCATCGTATTCCCCTCGTTCTGGTCGCTCTGTTCGCGCTGGCCATCCCGGTTTTCGCCTGGGCCCAGGAGATGCCGGAAATCCCGGCCGGCTTCACGGGCTATGTGATCAGCGGCCCTGGCATCAATGCGCCCCCGCTGCCGTTCAGGATCGAGGGCGACCGGATGGTCAGTCCCGAGGGCCCCGGAATCGTCACAATTACCGAGAGCCACCTGACCGCCGACCGTCTGTCGATGACCATTCAGACGCCGCAGGGGCCGGCCCGTTACGTGGCGGTGCGCGAGGGCGACGCTTTCGCTGGCCTCCTCTTCATCGAGAATGACGGGGACGGCGGCCGCGAGGTGGCGCCGGTGACCATGGTGCCGATGGGGCAGGAGACATCCCTCAAGCCCGACCTCGCCGTCTTCGCCTCCGCGCCCGGCATCTCCCGCGTGGAGATCGTGCCCGGCGGCGTGACGCTCGCTTCAGGGGAGCACCGCACGTTCGTTGCCCGCGCCTACGACGAGGCCGGAGCGGAGATCGCCAGTCCCGACGTCCAGTGGTACTCGATGGGGGGTCAAATGAGTCCCGCCGGGGAGTTCTTCGGCATCAACGCCGGGGAACGGACCCTGCTCGCTTTGGTGAATGGCGCCATCGGCACGACGACCGTCACCGTGCTGAAGCCGACGATTTCCTCATTGTCGGTTTTCACCAAGGTCCCCTCCCAGCTCGCCGTCGGCAGCCATGTGCCGCTGGAGTTCCACGGGCTGAACTCCGCCCACCGCTGGGAGTTCGAGCCCGAGGTGGCGATCGTCTCCAGCGCCCCGAACGTGATTGCCGTGGATGGCAAGCACCTTGTCGCCCGAGCCGCCGGCCGGGCAACCGTGACCTTGACGGCTGACCAGGCGACCGAGAGCTACACGATCGAGGTCGTCCCCGCGGTCGGCCAGCTCACCATCACCGGGGCGCCGTCGGCGCCGATCCGGACGGGTGATGTGGTCGCGCTGGGAACCGGCGTACGCCGCGCCTGGCCGATCTGGTCGGTAGCAGGCGCCGGGGCGCAGATCTTCTCCAATGGCGACTTCGTGGCCGAAAAGGCGGGCCGGTACACGGTGCTGGCCACGCTCGGTGACGACGTGGCCACAACGTCCATCGAGGTCGAGGCCCGGGACGTCAAGGGACTGGTCCACATCGTCGGCCACGGTCGGAATACCTCCATGTACACGGCGGACATCTGGCCCCAGAACGGCTTCGTCTATCTGGGAACGCACATGTCGAATCAGATCCGGACGTACAACGTCTCGGATCCGGCGAATCCGGTGCTCACGGATTCGATCGAGGTGGACGCGCGGGTGATCAACAGCGTCAAGGTGACAGAGGATGGCAAGTGGCTGGCGGCGACCCGCGAGGGCGCGACCACGCGCAGGAACGGCATCCTCTTCTACTCGCTCGAGGACCCCGCGCATCCGCGGCTGGTGAGCGAATTCACCGAGTCGCTGACGTCGGGCGTCCACAACGTCTTCTGGGTGGGCAAGCTGATCTACGCCACCAATGACGGCACCGGCGATATGAACATCATCGACGTGAGCGATCCGGAGCACCCGAAGGAGATCGGCCGCTGGGGGCTTCCCGTGATCGGCAAGTCGCTCCACGACGTGTGGGTGCAGGACGGGATCCTGTACATGTCGTACATGATGGACGGCCTCGTCATTCTGGACGTGGGCGGCGCGGGGAAGGGTGGCACGCCGGAGAAGCCGGTGATGGTCAGCCGGATCTTCTATCCCGACGGCCCGACCCACAATGCGATGCGGATGGGCAATTACGTCTTCCTCGGCGACGAGGACTTCAGCCTGGAGGGCACCGTTCCCTCGCTGCCCGGCATCAGCGGCGCGGCGCCCCGGGGCGAGGTCCACGTCATCGACGTGACCGACCTCGAGAACCCGGTCTATGCGGCACGGTATGAGGTACCGGACGCGGGGGCGCACAATTTCTGGATTCGCGACGAGAAGATGTATATCGGCTACTACCAGGGCGGCATCCGGGTGGTGGATATCGGCGGCAAGCTCCGCGGCGACCTGTTCCGTCAGGGCCGCGAGATCGCCCAGTTCCTGCCGCAGGCCGGCCCCGCGGACGCGAAGCAGCCGTACTCGCCGATGGTGTGGGGCGTCTACCCGATGTTCGAGAACGGGTGGAAGGACACTGGCGGGATGCTCTTCGCCACCGACTACAACTCGGGTCTCTGGTCGTTTACCGTCGAGCTCCCCGAGGAGGAGAAGCCGATCTCGTAGCCGGCGGCACCAGACGGTATCTTGGTCCAATGGATGCGTTCGAAAAGCTGGGCGTCTTCTATCTGGGCCGCCTTCACGACCTGAACAGCCGGAAGACCGGCGCCGAGCCGCTGCTCTACGACGCCAGGGATCTCGTCACGCACGCGGTCTGCGTCGGCATGACGGGGAGCGGCAAGACCGGTCTCTGCCTCGGTCTGCTCGAAGAGGCCGCCCTCGACGGCATTCCTTCCATCGCGATCGATCCCAAGGGCGACCTCGGCAACTTATTGCTGACGTTTCCCGACCTGCTGCCGGCCGACTTCCGTCCCTGGATCAACGAGGCGGAGGCGGCGCAGCAGGGTCTCGACCCCGACACCCACGCGGCCGCGCAGGCGACCCTCTGGCGGGAGGGTCTGGCCCAGTGGGGCCAGGACGGCGAGCGGATCCGACGCCTCCGGGCGGCGGCGGAGTTCACCATCTATACGCCGGGCAGCAGCGCCGGGACGCCGATCTCGATCCTCAAGTCGCTGGCCGCCCCGTCGCCGGCGCTGCGCGAAGACGCCGAGCTGCTCGGCGACCGCGTCGGCACGGTGGCCACCAGTCTGCTGGGACTGCTGGGGGTCGACGCCGACCCGATTCAGAGCCGCGAGCACATTCTCATCGCGACGATCCTGCAGCACGCCTGGCGCGCCGGGCGGGACGTGGAGCTGGCCGGGCTGATTCAGGCGATCCAGGCACCGCCGGTCTCCCGGATCGGCGTGCTCGACGTGGAGACGTTCTTTCCGGAGAAGGAACGGTTCGCGCTGGCGCTGAAGCTCAATAACCTGCTGGCTGCGCCGGGCTTCGAGACCTGGCTCACCGGGGTGCCGCTCGACGTGGATCGGCTCCTCTTCACCCCGGAGGGGAAGCCCCGCGTCGCGATCGTGTCGATCGCGCACCTGGGCGATGCGGAGCGGATGTTCTTCGTCGCGCTCCTGCTCAATGAAATCGTCGGCTGGATGCGGTCCCAGCCCGGGACGTCGAGCCTCCGCGCCCTCGTCTACATGGATGAGATCTTCGGCTTCTTTCCCCCGGTGGCGGACCCGCCGTCGAAACGCCCGCTCCTGACTCTCGTCAAGCAGGCCCGCGCCGTCGGCTTAGGGATCGTGCTGGCGACGCAGAATCCGGTCGATCTGGACTACAAGGGGCTCTCCAACGCCGGCACGTGGTTCATCGGCCGGCTGCAGACCGAGCGTGACAAGGCCCGCGTGCTGGATGGCCTCGAGGGCGTGGCCGCCGGCAGCGCGCTGGCGTTCGAGCGGGGAGCGATGGACGAAACGCTGGCGGGCCTCGGGAAACGGATCTTCCTGATGAACAACGTCCACGAGAAGGCGCCCGTCGTATTCGAGAGCCGCTGGGCGATGTCGTATCTGCGGGGGCCATTGACCCGGGCCGAGATCCGGCGGCTGAGCGGGGATGGACCGGCAGCGGCACCGGCGGCCGGGTCGGCGCCGGGAACGGCGAGACCGGCCGGACCGATCGCGGCGGGCCGCCCCCCGCTCCCCCCCGGCATTACCGAAACCTTTGTCGCGGCGGGAGTGGCTCCCACCGGCAGCGGTCTCCTGTACGTGCCGCACCTGCTGGCGGCGGGAGAGGGGTTCTGTGAGAGTGCGCGCGCGGGCGTCGCCGAGGTCCGAAGGGTCGCCGTGGCGGCCCCGTTTCCGACCGGCGCGGCGCCGGTCGCCTGGGACACCGCGATCCCCCTGGCTGCCGAGTCTCCGGCCCGGGTGGAGAACCCCGCCGACGGCGCCCGCTTCGAGGACCTGCCGGGCGGAGCGGGAGATCCCCGGCGTTACGACGCCTGGCGGAAGCAGTTCGTCGAGTGGGTCTACCGAACCCAATCCATCACCGTCTGGCGCAGCCCGGTTGCCAAAGCGTGGTCGCGGACGGGAGAGTCCGAGGGGGCGTTTCGGGTGCGGCTGCAGCAGCTCGGCCGCGAGCGGCGGGATCTCGCCATGGATCTGGTGAGGAAGCGCTTCGCGACGCGCCGCGCAGGGCTGGAGGAAAAGCTTCGGAAGGCCAGGCAGGGAGTCGAGCGCGAGCAGGGTCAAGCGCGCCAGCAGAAGGTCCAAACCGCGATCTCCGTGGGCGCGACCATTCTTGGCGCCGTGCTGGGTCGCCGCGCCGCGGGCCCCGCGACAACGGCCGCGCGCAGTGCCGGCCGCTCGATGAAGGAGTCCGGCGACATCGCCCGCGCGCAGGAGACGGAGGTAGCGCTCGAGCAACAGCTGGCGGCGCTCGAGGCGGAGATCGGCGCTGCGCTGGCGGCCCTCGAGGCGCCGTCTGCCGCACAGACCGAGCCCCTCGAGGAGGTCGCCGTCCGGCCCAAGAAGAAGGACGTCGTCGTCACGCAGCTGGGACTCGTGTGGCTGCCGCACTGGGAGAACGCGGCGGGCCAGCGGTCGCCCGCGTGGACGTGAGCCAGCGACTGGCGGTTTTCGTTTCGGGGCGGGGCTCGAATCTGGAATCCCTGCTCAAGGGCCTGGCCGGCCACTCGACAGGTACGGTCGTGCTGGTCGTGTCGGATCGGGTGGGGGCGCCCGCGCTTGACCACGCCCGGAGCGCCCACATTCCCACCGCCACGGTCGAGGCGGACGATGGAACGGGGCAGCTGGAGATCCTCGCGGCGCACGCCGTGGACTGGATCGTGCTGGCGGGTTATCTGAAGCGTGTCCCAAAGGCCGTCGTCGCGCACTACCGAAACCGGATCCTCAACATCCATCCCGCCCTGCTCCCGCGGCACGGCGGCCCCGGCATGTATGGCCTGCGCGTGCACGAAGCCGTCCTGACCGCCGGCGACACCGAATCCGGCGCCAGCGTGCATCTGGTGGACGAGGAGTACGATCATGGACCCGTGGTCGCGCAGCGGCGTGTGCGGGTCGAGCCGGAGGACACTCCTGCGAGCCTCGCCCGGCGTGTGCTGGCGGCCGAGCACGCGCTGTTGTCGGAGGTCGTCATTGCCGCCGTCGAGGGCCGCCTCCGGACGGAGGATGATCGCGCCTGGATCGAGGGGGCGAATTGCCTTTCCGCGGAGTGACGGCTCCGGAACCGGTTCGCATCCGCCGGGCGCTGCTGTCCGTGTGGGATAAAAACGGTCTGACGGATCTGGGTGCCGCGCTCGCGGCCGCCGGCGTGGAGCTCATCGCCAGCGGGGGCACCGCCGGGGCGCTGGCGGAAGCGCTGGCCGGTCACTTCCTCGAGGTCATCTACGCTCCGGCGTTCGCGCCGGAAGCGCTCGGCGTG
>JBHENR010000043.1:0-2592 GCA_046262555.1 Gemmatimonadota bacterium
AATCGGCCACCAGCTGGCGCTTGAGATAGTCGGCCGGGTAGCGCGTGACGTCGCGAAAGCCGAGCAGCGGCAGCGAAACCCGCCCCCCTTCGTCCACCGGAAAGTCGCCGCTCAGCTCGGGCTCCTGGACGAAGCGTAAACGCACGATGTCACCCGGAGCGAGCGGACTCTGGCCGGCGTCGGCGGCCGACTGCGCCGCCAGCGGAGCCGCCAGCGCGAGCAGCAGGGCCGCGGCGAGCGCGAAGCCCGCGAGCCGGTTAGGCATACTGATACGCCCCGTAGGCATACTGGCGCGGCAGCGCCATGTCGTTGAGGACGACGCCGACGACCGGACCGCCGGCCCGACGCAGCCGTTCCAGCGTCAGCTCGAGCGCCTCGCCGTCGGTCACACCCTTCCGGACGACCACCAGCACGGCGTCCACGCAGGAGACGATCGCGGCCGCATCGGTGAGGACGTTGAGCGGGGGCGTGTCGATGATCACCAGATCGTAGACGGCCTGCGCGCCGGCCAGCATCGCCTCGAAGTACGAGGTCTCGAGCAGCTCCGCGGCATTCGACGTGGGCGCGCCGGAGGGCATCACCGACAGCGTGTCGGTCTCGCCAATCCGCAGCGTGCGCCGGGCATCCCGGGCCGTGGTACCGCCCGACAGCAGCTCGCTCAGGCCCGGGCTCGAGGACGGCAGATCGAAGAACCGGCCCACCCCGCCGGCCCGCATGTCGCCATCGATCAACAGCGTCTGGACCCCGAAGCTGGCGCGCGTGATCGCCAGATTGCAGGCGGTAAAGGTCTTGCCTTCTCCCCGGCCAGCGCTGGTGATCGCCACCGACCGCAGGTCGCCATTCTCGAGTTGACGCGCGACGAACTGGAGGTCGGCGCCCAGACTCCGGAATGCCTCCAGCGCGACGTTCTGGCTGACCGAGCTCAGCCGCGGGCGCCGGTCACGGCGCGCACGCGCCGGCCGGGAAGTGGAGATGAGGCTCGTGCCGTGCTCGTCCAGGACCGCTGGCGCGGCCAGCGCCTCGGCCGCCTGGTCGCCCGCTTCGAGCGCGGTGGCGGGAAGGACCGGCCCGCCGCCACGCACCCAGGGGATCATCGACAGGACGGGCAGGTCGGTGCGGCGCTCCAGCGCCGCCCGGCCGTGAATGCGGGTATCGGCGTGCTCGCGGTAGAGCGCCACGGCGAGGCCGAAGCCGAGTCCCAGCACCAGCGCCAGGATCAGATTCATGCGCCCACTCGGCGATGACGGCGCGATCGGGAGCGATGCAGTATCCATGATCTGCACCGTCGGCCGGGTCACGGCTTCCGCGACTTCCGCCTCGCGCAGCCGGGTGGTCAACAGGCGGTGGAGCTCACCCAGCGAGACCACTTCCCGCTCCCGGCGGGCGGATTCGACCTGCCGTCCCGGAAAGCTGGCCAGCCGGCCGCTCGAGCCGCCGAGGGTGCGATCGAGGGCCCCGACCTGGGCGCGCAGCGACCGCTCGTAGCTGCTGGCGATGCCGCGCAGCTGGCGGTCGAGGGCCGCGATCCGCGCGTCGAGGGCACGCAGCTCCGGATTCTGTTCCGTGCGGCGCTGGGCCAGCTCGCTGCGCCGGGTTTCCAGTTCCGCGATCGAGGCGATCAGGCCGGTAACCGCCTGGTTCTGCATCAGGGTGGGAAAGCTGGCCAGGTCCCGATACCGGCGGTCGCCACCGGCGCGCGCGCCCTCCGTCCGATTGATGATTCCGGACAGCGCCCGGCGCTCGGCCTCGATCTGATCGCGCTGCGCCTTCGTCATGGCGTACGTCCGGACCTCTTCGCTCGCCTGTTCGCCCAGAGCCACCGACTGGGTCCGCTTGACGTACGCCTCCAGACTGTCTTCGGCGACCGCCAGCGAGTCCCCGAGCCGCGCCACCTGGTCGCGGAGAAAGGCGGCGGCGACGCTGGCCTCGGACCGCTGCAGCTCGGTGTGGAGCGCGACGTACTGGTCGAGAACGGCCTGACAGAGTGCTTGGGCGGCGGCGGCGGAATCCCCGGTGCAGTCCAGCCGCAGCAGGTCGCCTTCGCGGCTCACCTGCTCGACCGTGAGGTGGTCGCGAGTGGCGGTCACCGCCTCGGCGAACGGCCGAACGTGGATCTCGATCTCTCCGGTCTCGATCGCGCCCGCCGGACCGGCGGCGGAGCGGGTCAGCGTCATGCCGGCCACGCGGACGGTCGCTCCGGGCGCGGCCGTGACCTGATAGATGCCGGGCGTGGCGGCGCGCAGGGAGTCGAGCCGGGAGAAGAGTTCGGCGGCCGGCCGCTCCGTGCCCCCGACACGAACGGTGAGGTGGCGGGTCCCCGCTTCGACCACGGGCTCCACCACGCGCCGGCTTTTGAGCAGTTCGATCTCGGTCTCCAGCGCATTTCCCTGGCCCACCCGCTCGAGCACCGCGACGCCGGGGATATCGCCCCCTTCGGCGGCCTGGGCCTGGACCAGCACCGTCGCCGTCGAGGTGTAGGTCTTGTTCCAGAAGTGGGTCAGAATGGCGGCTCCAACGACGACGATCGCCAGCGCCGAGACGATCGTCCAGCGGCGACGCCGCAGCATCGGACCGATCGCCGGCAGGCCCGGC
>JBHENR010000044.1:0-4248 GCA_046262555.1 Gemmatimonadota bacterium
GGGCGCCCGCCGTCAGCGGCCGCTCTGGGCGTCGACCTCGACCAAGAACCCGGCCCTCCCCGACATCTATTATGTCGAGGCGCTCGCCGCTCCCGACTCGGTCAACACGCTGCCGCCGGACACGCTCGACGCCTACCGCGACCACGGCGACCCGCGGATCCGGATTCGCGAGGATCTGGCCGGCGCCCATCTGACGCTGACCGCGCTGGGCGAGCTGGGCCTCAACTTCGGACCGCCGATCGCCCCCGTCCTCGAGGCCGTCGGCCTCGACGTCGGGCAACGTCTCGAAGCTGAGGGGATCGACAAGTTCGCCGCCTCCTACGATCAGCTGCTGGATGCGATCGCGAAGAAACAGCGCCAGGTCCAGCCGGCCTGAGCCGTGGACACGCTCGTCACGCTCGGCCGCACGCTCGGCTTCTCATTCACCGCCGGCATCAATCTCTACGCCACGGTGGCTGTCCTCGGCCTGGTCGAGCGGTTCGACTGGGTGGCCCTGCCGCCCCAGTTCGCGGTGTTCGACAACAACTGGGTGATCGGCGCGGCGCTGGCGCTCTACGTGATCGAGTTCGTGGCCGATAAGATCCCGTTCGTGGACACGATCTGGGATGGGGCCCACACGGTGATCCGGCCGCTGGGCGGGGCGCTGATCGCCATCGCCACGCTCGGCCCGGCGGACCCGACGGTGCAGGCGCTGGTGGCGCTCCTCGGCGGCGCCGTCGCCGGCACCACCCACGTCGCCAAGGCCGGCTCGCGGGCGATGGTGAATACTTCCCCCGAGCCGTTCTCGAACACCATCGTCAGCGTGATGGAAGACGGGTTCGTCTTCGCGCTGGCCGCAATCTCGCTGCTGGTGCCGCTGGTCGCGCTCGGCATCGTCGCCGCCCTGCTGGTGGTGATCGCCGTCTTCGCCACCGTCCTGATCCGCGCCTGGCGCCGGCGCCGGGCGGCCCGTCGCGCGCGCGCGATGCCGCTCCCCATCGACCCCCCGCCCCGGAGGCTCGCATGACCGCCACCATCACCCGTGAGCAGCTCAAGGACAAGATGGACCGCGGGGATACGTTCTACCTGGTCGAGACCCTCGGCGAGGAGGCGTACGCGCCGGCGCATCTGCCTGGCGCCGTCAATCTCCCCCCCGACCAGATCCGCGACCGCGCCGCCTACGTTTTGCCCGACCGGGCGGCCGAGATCGTCGTCTACTGCGCCAGCCCCACCTGACACGCGTCGGAGAAGGCCGCCCGGGTGCTGGCGGATCTCGGTTATACCAATGTGAGCGACTACGCCGGGGGTAAACAGGACTGGGTGGATGCGGGTCTGCCCATCGAGCGCTCGGAGGCGGCATAGCCGCGGCACCGGAGGCCCTCCGCGAGCCGCTCCTCGATACGCTCCAGCGCGACACCTTCAAGTTCTTCTGGGAGGAGACCAACCCGGACAACGGCCTGGTGCCCGACAGCACGCGCGACGGCGCGCCGTCGAGCATCGCCGCGGTCGGACTGGCGCTGGCCTGCTACGGGGTCGCGGCCGAGCGCGGCTTCGTCTCGCGGGATGAGGCGGCGGCGCGCACCCGCACCACGCTGCGGTTCTTTCGCGACAGCCCGCAGGGACCGGAGCGCGACGCCACCGGCCATCACGGGTTCTTCTATCACTTCCTCGACATGACCTCGGGCCGCCGCGCCCAGCGGAGCGAGCTCTCGACGATCGATACCACGATCCTGCTGACCGGCGCGCTGACGGCGCGGCAGTATTTCGATGGCGACGCGGCCGTCGAACGGGACATCCGCGAGCTGGCCGACGGCCTCTACCGGGCGGCGGACTGGCGCTGGGTGGCGAACAACGGGCTATGTGTCACCCACGGGTGGAAGCCCGAGTGCGGATTCCTGAGCGCCCGCTGGGTGGGGTACAACGAGGCGCTGCTGCTCTACGTGCTCGCGCTCGCCGCGCCGGACTACGGGCTGACCCCCGCGAGTTACGGCGAGTGGCTCACGACGTATCGCTGGAAGCGGATCTACGGTTACGAGTACGTCTACGCCGGGCCACTCTTCATCCATCAGATCCCCCAGTTGTGGATCGACTTCCGGGGGATGCAGGACGCCTTCACCCGGTCCCGCGGGATCGATTACTTCGAGAACAGCCGCCGCGCGACGTACGTCCAACGGGAGTACGCGGTCCGCAACCCACGCGGCTTCGCCCGCTACGATCACGACACCTGGGGGATCACCGCCAGCTCGGGGCCGGGACCCGCGGTCCGGACGATTGCGGGCCGCACGCGGCGCTTTCACGATTACGTCGCCCGCGGCGTCCCGTTCGGTCCCGACGACGGCACGCTCTCCCCGTGGGGTGTGATCGCCTCGCTGCCGTTCGCGCCGGAGATCGTCCTGCCCACGATCCGCCATCTCGAGATCGAGTTCCCCGAGCTGGTCGACGAGTACGGCTTTCACTGCAGCTTCAACCCGACGTTTCCGCTCGATGGGGGGAGCCACCACGGGTGGGTCTCCCCGGGATACTTCGGCATCGATCAGGGCCCGATCGTCCTGATGATCGAGAACTACTGCACCGGGCTCGTCTGGCGCCTGATGCGGAACTGCGAGTATATCGTCGCCGGACTCCGGCAGGCGGGATTTCAGGGGGGGTGGGTATGAACGCGAACGATTCCACGGCTGTGTTCGGCTTGATCGGTCTGGGGACGATGGGGTCGAACCTGGCCCTGAACATCGAGGACCACGGCTTCTCCCTGGCGGTCTGGAACCTCGAACCCGAACGGGTCGAGGCGTTTCTCCAGGCGAATCCGGGCCGGCAGGTCAGGGCCGCGGCCACCTTTGCCGAGCTGGCGGCCGCGCTCACCCGGCCGCGGCGGATCCTGCTGATGATTCCGGCCGGCAAGCCGGTGGACCAGACGATTGAGAAGCTGATCCCCGTGCTCGAGCCGGGTGACATCGTGATCGACGGCGGCAACTCCCACTTTGCCGAGACGAAGCGCCGCGGCGCGATGCTGGCGGAACACGGGCTCGAGTTCATCGGGCTGGGCGTCTCCGGCGGCAGCGCCGGCGCGCGCTACGGGCCGTCGCTCATGCCGGGCGGACCGCGCCCGGCCTACGAGGCGATCCGCGACGTGCTGGAGGCGATTGCCGCGCGCACGGCGTCCGGTCCCTGCGTCGGCTACCTCGGACCCGACGGCGCGGGCCACTTCATCAAGATGGTCCACAACGGCATCGAGTACGCCGACATGCAGGGGATCGCGGAGGCGTACGACGTGCTGCGGCGGGGCGGCGGGCTGGACGGGCTCGAGCTGGCCGACGTGTTCGCGGAGTGGAATGCCGGGCCGCTGGAATCGTACCTCACCGAGATCACCGCCGCGGTCCTCCGCTGGATGGACCCCTCGACCGACACGCCGCTGGTCGAGCAGATCGTGGATGAAGCGGAGCAGAAGGGCACCGGCCGCTGGACCGTGATCACCGCGCTCGAGCTTGGCGTGCCGGTGCCGTCGATCGCGGCGGCGGTGGACGCGCGGGGTGTTTCCAGCCGGCGGGCCTTGCGAAAGACCCTGAGCCAGACGGTGCGGGGGCCCGGTGGCGACGCGACCTCGGCGATCGGGGGTGATGCGGCGTCGGTCTGGAGCCGAGAGGAGTGGATCCAAGCCGCGCGCGACGCGCTCGATGCGTCCCGGGTCTGCGCCTTTGCCCAGGGGATGGACTTGATCAGTGCCGGCTCAGCCGAAAACGGCTGGGCGATTCCCCGGGCGGAAGTGGCCCGCCTCTGGACCGGCGGCTGCATCATCCGCGCGCGTCTGCTGGACGACCTGCGGGCGGCGTACGAGTGCCAGCCGGACCTCCCCAACCTGTTAATGGATGAAACCCTTGGCGATCGGGTAGAGCGTTCGCAGGCCGGATGGCGGCGGGCGATCGCGGCGGCGACGGCGCGCGGCATTCCGACGCCCTGCTGGAGCGCCGCGCTGGCGTGGTTCGACATGGCCCGCACGGCGCGGCTGCCGCAGAACCTGATCCAGGCCCAGCGCGACTACTTCGGCGCCCACACTTACCGGCGGCTGGACGGCGCCGCCGGCACCCCGGCCATCCATACCGACTGGGCGAATCCGGGCGGCGGGACCGGCGCGCGGTGAGCGCCCGCGTGGTCCGCGTCCGCGCCACGGACACTGCGCCCTGCGGCAGGCTCCCCAAGGCCGGCCTGTGCGCGATCGTCATCTTCGGCGCCACCGGCGACCTGACGGCGCGCAAGCTCATGCCCGCCTTCTTC
>JBHENR010000045.1:0-10104 GCA_046262555.1 Gemmatimonadota bacterium
CTTTCGCAGTGGGTCGGCGCCGAGGGGATCGTGTTTTCCCAGTCATCGTACAAGCCCGACACGCTCAAGGCGCGGATCAGCTCCGGCGACCTGGCGGCCGCCGGCAACGTGGTCTATCTGGCCGCGCTTTCCGAGCTGCCAACGGATTCGCTCGACCTCGTCTTCACCGATCGCAATTATCATGATTTCCCCGCCGACCGGGTGGGCGAGGTGCTGGGTGAGATTCACCGGGCGCTCAAGCCGGGCGGGACGTTCGCCGTGATCGACGCGCGGGCGGTCGAGGGGCGGGACGAGGAAGGCCACAGAATCGCGGATGCGGTCATCATCGCCGAAGTAACGGCGGCCGGCTTCGAGCTCGCCGACCAGAGCGAGATGCTGGCGAACCCCGACGACGACCACGTAGGCCCCAAGTGGGACCAGCGCGACGCGCTCGACCGGAGCCTGCTGAAGTTCAAGGCGGTGGAGGCGGCGCACGCCCACTGACGCAACGGCTATCGCGCTGCGATTGGCGCGCTGCGGTTGGCGCGCTGCGGTTCGCGCGCTGGTGAGGCGATGCCGCGGGCGCTAACTTGGGGTCGGATTTTCGGGGCTGTAGCTCAGCTGGGAGAGCGCCTGAATCGCACTCAGGAGGTCGTCGGTTCGATCCCGATCAGCTCCACCACACGTTTCCGCCAGTCCAAACGTACGAGACGGGGCCGCCGGGCCCCGTTTTCGTTCCTGCTGGTGGGCGCGCTGCTCCTGCCGGGTGACGTCAGCGGGCAGGCCGTGCGGGCCCGCGACCTCGGCATCCCCTTCGAGGGCACCCCGGGTCCGTTGAACGCCATCACCGACGTACCGGGCCTCGAAGTCGGGCACGTGACCCTGTTCGAGGGGGATGGGCCGCTCATCAAGGGTGAGGGGCCCGTCCGCACCGGCGTGACCGCCATCCTGCCCCGCGGCCGCGGCTTCGACCCCGTCTTCGCGGCCACCTATGCCTTGAATGGCAATGGCGAGATGACGGGGGTCCACTGGATCGCGGAATCCGGCTTTCTCGAAACCCCGATCCTGATCACCAACACCTTCAGCGTCGGCGTCGCGCGCGACGCCGTCCTCGCCTGGATGGACAGCACCGGCCACAATGCCGACCCGGTCAACGGGCTGTGGTATACCTATCCGGTGGTGGCCGAGACGTACGACGTGATGAACGACATCCTCGGGCAGCACGTCACGCGCGAGCACACCATCGACGCGCTGAACCGGGCCGCGCCGGGACCGGTGGCGGAGGGCAACGTGGGCGGCGGAACGGGCATGATCAGCCATGGCTTCAAAGGGGGCATCGGGACGGCCTCGCGGGTCGTCGACGGCCACACCCTGGGCGTGCTGGTGCAGGCCAATCACGGCCGGCGCAACCGCTTCACGGTGGCGGGCGTGCCGGTCGGGCACGAGATCCCGGACCTGGTGCCGAACTGGGACGTGCTGACGCGGGGCTCGATCATCGTGGTCGTGGCCACCGATGCGCCGCTTCTGCCGCATCAGCTCCAGCGCCTGGCTGAGCGCGTGCCGCTGGCCGTGGGGCGGCTGGGGGGCCTGGGTGAGGACAGCTCGGGCGACATTTTCATTGCCTTTTCCACCGGCAACCCGGGCGCCTGGCGCCAGCGGCCGGAGGCGACCCTGACGATGCTTCCGAACGAAGCGATGAACGGCCTCTTCGCGGCGACGGTGGAAGCCACCGAAGAGGCCATTCTCAACGCGCTGGTGACCGCCCGGACCATGACGGGCCGCGACGACCTCACCGTCCACGCGCTCCCCCATGACCGGCTGCAGGCGGCGCTCCGGAAGTACGGCCGCTGGGTGGATCCGGCGGCAACTCACTGACGCCCTCCAGTTCCTTCTACGACGCCGTCTATGCCATGGTGCGGCGGGTTCCCCGCGGGCGGGTGACGACCTACGGCCACATCGCCGCCCTCTGCGGCAAGCCGCGGGCGGCTCGGACGGTCGGCTGGGCGCTCCACGCGCTGCCGGACGACGCCGACGTCCCCTGGCACCGGATCATCAACACGCAGGGCGGCATCTCGATCGCCCGCGCCGGGTTGCCGCCCCAGCTCCAGCGGGCGTTGCTGGAAGCGGAAGGGATCGAGTTCGGCGCTCTCGATCGAGTCGACTTGCGCCGCTACGGCTGGGCGGGGCCGCGCGCCCGGCGCTGACGCCTTTGGCCGGGGTTTCTGCGCCCGGCTAGCTTCGCGCTCCCATGTCGAATACAGCCCCCCTGACCTTCACCCTGCCCGACGGCACCGCGCTCGAGCTGCCGCCGGCCGCCACGCCGCTCGAGGTGGCGGGCCGGATCGGGCCCCGCCTCGCCAAGGCGGCGCTGGCGGCCGAAGTGGACGGCCGGGTGGTCGACCTCTCGCTCCCGCTGGACGCCGGCGGCGCGATCCGCATTCTGACCGCGCGCGATCCCGAGGCGCTGGAGGTGTACCGCCACTCGACCGCCCACCTCATGGCCCAGGCGGTGCAGCGCCTCTGGCCCGAGACGAAGGTGACGATCGGGCCGGTCATCGAGGGCGGCTTCTTCTACGATTTCGACCGCGCGGCGCCGTTTACGCCGGAGGAGTTCCCGGCGATTGAAGCCGAGATGGAGAAGATCATCGCGGAAAACCTGCCGCTGCGGCGGGAAGTGGTCGCGCGGGACGCCGCGCGGACCATGTTCCGCGAGCTGGGGGAGCCGTACAAGCTCGAGGTCATTGAGGCGATTCCGGGTGATGAGCCGCTGACGCTCTACCGCCAGGGCGACTGGGTGGACCTCTGCCGGGGGCCGCATGTGCCCGCCACGGGCCGGCTGGGCCATTTCAAGATCCTCTCTTCGGCGGGGGCCTACTGGCGGGGGGACGAGAAGAACCGGATGCTCACCCGGCTCTACGGGACCGCGTTCTTCACCCGGGCGGAGCTCGACGCGCACCTGGCGCGGCTGGAGGAGGCCCGGGCCCGCGACCACCGGCGGCTGGGCAAGGAGCTCGACCTGTTCTCGTTCCATCCGGTGGCGCCGGCGAGCCCCTACTTCCACCCTAAGGGCGCCTGGATCTACAACCGCCTGCTCCAGTTCATGCGCGACCTCTATACCGGGCCGTGGCCCCACGACGAGATCGTCACGCCGCAGATCTATGACGTCGAGCTGTGGCACCGCTCCGGTCATTATGCGAACTACAAGGAGCATATGTTCTTCACCGGCGCCGACGACCGCGAGATGGCGGTGAAGCCGATGAACTGCCCCGCCGCCACCTACGTGTACGGGTTCGAGAAGCGGTCGTACCGCGACTTGCCGCTCCGCTACGCCGACTTCGGCCGGCTCCACCGGAACGAGAAGTCGGGGGTTGTCGCGGGCCTGTTCCGGGTGCGGACGTTCGTCCAGGACGATGCCCACATCTTCTGCACCCCGGAGCAGATCGGCGCCGAGGTGAGCTCGCTGATCCAGCTGGTCCACTACGTGCTGGGCGACGTGTTCGGCTTCCGGATCGAGACCGAGCTGTCGACCCGGCCCGACGCGTTCCTCGGGTCGGAAGCGATCTGGGACCACGCGGAAGCTGCGCTACAGCAATCACTTGACGATAACCACCTCACGTATCGGATAGCTGCTGGCGAGGGCGCGTTCTACGGTCCCAAGATCGACTTTCACGTCTCCGACGCGCTCGAGCGGAGGTGGCAGCTGTCCACGATTCAACTCGACTTCAACCTGCCCGAGCGGTTCGATCTCCATTTTACCAGCGCAGCGGACACGGACGAGCGGCCGGTCGTCATACACCGCGCCATCCTGGGATCGATCGAGCGGTTCCTGGGGGTCCTGATCGAGCACTACGCCGGGGCGTTCCCGGTCTGGCTGGCGCCCGAGCAGGTGCGGTTGATTCCCGTCAGCGATCAGTTCAACGCGTTCGCGGAGCGGATCGCCGAGACCCTCGGCGGCCGCGGCTTGCGGGTACACGTGGACCGGCGGCGGGAGGGCGTGGGGTACAAGATCCGTCACGCCGAGCGCCAGAAAGTGCCCTACATGCTGGTCCTCGGCAGCCGGGAGGAGGGGACGGGCCAGGTCAGCGTCCGCTCACACGCCAGGGGCGAGTTGGGACAGATGGCGCTGGACGCTTTTGCCGACCAGGTGGCGACCGAGTGCCGACCCCCGCCGCCGGCCGCCCCGGCCGCGTAGCCAGCGCCCCAGACTCTTCCTTTCATGACGCCCGATATCGCCCTGCTGCTGGGGCTTCTCACCGTCGCGCTGGTCCTGTTCGCCACCGAATGGGTGACGGCCGACGTCACTGCGCTGACGCTCATGCTGACGCTGATCATCACCGGCCTGTTGCCCGCCGACCGGGCGTTCGAGGGGTTCGGCAGCGACACGGTGATGATGATTCTGGGCCTCCTGATCCTCACCGCGTCGCTGCTGCGAACCGGCGTGGTGGACCGGGCCGGGCGGGCGATCCTCCGGCGGGCGGGGACCGACGACCGCCGGCTGCTGGTGCTGGTCGTGGTGTTGGCGGCCGTGCTCTCGGCCTTTATCAGCAACACGGCCGCCACCGCGTTTTTCCTGCCGATCGCGATGGGCGTGGCGCTCCGCGCGCGGGTCAGCCCGTCCCGGTTTCTGCTGCCGATGGCCTTCGCGTCCATCCTCACCAGCTCGGTTACGCTGATCAGCACGTCGACAAATATCGTGGTCAGCGGGCTGATGACGGACTATGGCCTCGAGCCGATCGGCATGTTCGAGCTGGCGCCCGTCGGAATTCCGATCGCCATCGTCGGCGTCGCGTACGTGCTCACGATCGGCCGCCGGCTCATGCCCAGTCACCCGCCGGCGGGCGACCTCACCGAGTCCTTCGGGCTGGGTCCCTATCTCACCGAGATCCTGATCCTGCCGAAGTCGAAGTGGATCGGGCAGACGCTGGCCGAAACCGGGCTCGGCCGCGACCTGGACCTGACCGTCCTCAGGATCGTCCGTGAGAAGACGCGCCACCTCGCCCCGCGCAGCGGCATGCGCCTGGAGGCCGCCGACGTGGTGCTGGTCGAGGGCGTGCGTGAGGAGATCCTCAAGATCAAGGACACCGCGGGCATCGCGATCAAGGCCGACGCCAAGCTGGCCAACCCCGATCTGCCCGAGGAAGACGTCCGGCTGGTGGAGGCGGTCATTCTGCCGGGTTCGCAGCTCATCGGCCGGCGACTGAAGGGCGCGCGCTTCCGCGAGCGGTACGGGCTCCAGGTGCTGGCCATCAACCGGCACGCGGAAACCCTGCGCCACAAGCTGAGCGAGGTGCGGCTGCGCCTCGGCGACGTCCTGCTGGTGCAGGGGCATCAGGAACGGATCGGGGAACTCGAGGTGGGCAACGTCGTCCGCATCCTGGGCGAGGTCGAAGGGCAGCGGCCGAACCTGCGGCATGCCAAGGTCGCCATCTTGATCTTCGTCGTTGCGCTGGGTATCGCCACCTTCAAGATCCTGCCGCTCCCGGTGGCGATGCTGAGTGGCGCCGCCCTCGCCTTCCTCACGCGTTGCATTACGCCGCAGGAGGCGTACCGCGAAATCGAATGGAAGGCGCTGATCCTGATCGGCAGCATGCTCTCCCTGGGGGCGGCAATGGAGGCGACCGGGGCGGCGGAATACCTCGCCGCGCAGATCATCGGCGTGGTGGGGACGACCGAGCCGATCCTGATCCTGTCGGGGTTCTTCGTGCTCACCCTGCTCCTCACCCAGCCGATGTCGAACCAGGCCGCCGCGATCGTCGTGGTGCCGCTGGCGATCCAGACGGCGCTCCAGCTGGAGCTCGACCCGCGGCCGTTCGCGATCATGATCGCGGTAGCGGCGAGCTGTTCCTACCTCACGCCGCTGGAGCCCTCCTGCCTGATGGTGTACGGGCCGGGACGGTACCGCTTCATGGATTTTTTCCGGGTGGGCGCCCTGCTGACGCTACTCATCTATGGGCTGGCGATTGTGATCGTGCCAGCCGTCTGGCCACTCTAACCGCGTCCGCTCGGCGCGGGAAAGCCGAAGCCAGAAAAGGCCGCCGGAATCGTGAGCGGGCTGGCGGCGCTGTTCGCAGGATCGAGCGGGGCCAGGTCGTTCCAGGCGCCGGCAGTGAAGAGCGAAGCCAGAACCTGCCCCTGGCGGCGGCCCGCACCCAGCTCAAACATGCCGCCGAAATAGGTCGCCCGATGCTGGATCCGGGCGGCTTCCAGGCACCGCAACGCCTCCAGTGGACCGCCGACCCGTGGGATCTTGACGTTGACGGCCGCGGGCGCGAACGGCGGGGAGGCGAGATCAGCCGCCCGTTGCACGTAGCCGTCAAGCGCGATACGGGTCCGCCAGGGGGCGTCCGACGGGGCACCCGTCGCCGCCAGCGGCGGGTCTTCGATCCAGGCCGCGGGAAGATGCCGGTGCGCGAGCGCGAGTTGAGCCGCCTCACCCTCGCGCTTGAAATCCACCACCACGACCCGCCCGGTGGCCGCGAGCGCGGTCCAGATGTCGTCGGCCCATCCCTCGGCATGGACATCGAGTTTGACGCGGGCATCGGACCATTTGCCCACCAGTGCGGCGATCTCCGGCCGCGGATCGGCGTGACGGCCAGTCGAGTGGCAGAAGCGGACTGGTTCCGCAGCGCGACCGGCGAGTACAAAGAGATTAGTATCCCTTTGCCGCAGCGCCAGGTCCAGCGCGGCGGATTCGATCGCGGCCCGGTGATAGCGGTGCACTCCGGCGGAAAGCAGCGCGTTCGACAGCCCGCCGATGGTGGTGGCGCCAGGGGCGATCCGCCGGTCGCAGACGGCGCCGAACGCCGCCTGATCGGCGGGCGTCCAGTCCACGTTCTCGCCCTCACCCGTCGCCCCCGCGCCGTGGAGCCGCACGAGCCCGGTGGGGCGGGGCGCTTCACCGTATCCGTCCACCGCGACCAGACCCAGTTCGACGGTGTGCCCCTCGATGCGGACGGGCAGCGCCGCGAGCCGGGGGCCGAGCGCGCCCGGTGTCAGCGGCGGTCCTCCGCGCAGCGGAAACCGGCGAAGAGCTGGCGCCGTTCGGGCAGATCCCAGTTGCGGAAGGTCGCGCGGGCGAGCGACCCCGCCGTCGCCCACGAGCCGCCCCTGAGCACGCGATGGCCATGGGCGAAATGGACGGCCGAGTACTCCCGGTAGGGAAACGGTTCGAAGCCCTGATAGGGGAGAAACGCGCTCGCCGTCCATTCCCAGACGTCGCCCGCCATCTGGTGGCAGCCGTAGAACGACCGCCCGTCGGGGTACGCCCCGACCGGCGCGGGCAGAAACGTCTGGGCGTCGAGGTTCGCCCGCCGCGGGTCGGGGAGCTGGTCGCCCCACGGCCAGCGGCGCTTCACGCGTAGCTCGGGATCCCAGGCTGCCGCCTTTTCCCACTCGGCTTCGGTCGGCAGCCGCTTGCCAGCCGCGCGGGCGAACGCCTCGGCCTCGTACCACGACACGTGGCAGACGGGCCGCGTCAGCACCAGCGGCTCGACCTGTCCGAAATGCGTCTCCTCCCAGCCGCCGACAGCGCATCGCCAGCCGCCCGGATGGGTGATGCCCTCCCGCTGGCGCCACGACCAGCCCGCCGGTGTCCACCACTCCCGCCGCCCGTACCCCCCATCCTCGAGGAAGGCGAGGAACTCGCCGTTGCTGACCGGGGCGGTATCCATCCAGAAGGGGGCCAGGTCGACCCAGTGCTGGGGCTGCTCGTTGTCGTAGAGGAACCATCGGGTGCCGCGCGCCCCGAGCGGGAACGCGCCGCCGGGAATCCACACCATGCGCGCGTCCGGGGGCAGCGTCGGATGGGGCGTGTCGGAGCGCGTCGCGGGCTCGTAGGCGAGACCGGGCATCAGTGCAATCGCCTGCAGCATCGTCTCCTGATGCTGGGCTTCATGTTCCGCCAGCAGGTCGTAGACGTAGCCGCCCGCGAGCAGGGGGTGGCCGCCGTCGAGCGGGGCGGTGCGCAGCCGTTCGAGCGCCGCCTGGCGTACCTCCCGCAGGCGGCGCAGCAGCGCGTCGCGGTCGGGCAGCGGCAGAGCGGCCCGCTCGACACGCGGGGTCTGGATGGCGTCGTACACCGGGTCGAGGCCCTCGCCGGGCGCTGCGTCGACCTCCGGCGCGCCCGTCGGCAGCTCGCCGCCGCCGACAATCGCGTCCACGGTGCGGATCAGCCACAGCTCCTCGAACGCCGCGATGTGTCCCAGATCCCAGCCGATCGGGCTCAGGATGGGCGCCGCCGGCCGCGCCAGCTGCTCATCGGTCAGCAGGTCCAGCAGATCGTGGGTGCGGCGCCGGACGCGCTGCAAGAGCGCCGCGTAGGTAATGCGGGGGGACGGCCCCGGAGCGTCGGCGATGCGGCGGAAGGCGAGCAGGGCGAAGCGCCGGCCGCGGTCAGTGAGGGCGCGCTCGAGCCGGAACCCGAACCGCGCCAGCGTGGCCTCGAAGGTCTCGACCCGATACTTGCGGCTGATCTCGGTGAGAATCATCTCGCCGGCCGCGATCCGGTAGCTCCGGCCGATGGCGGGTAGCGCCAGCTCAACCGTCGCGGTGAAGCGGGCATAGATCTCGATCCGCTCGCGCGGAGCGTTCCAGTAGGCGACGTGCTCGATCGCCTCGAGCGGCACGCCGGCGCCGAGCTCCCGGTTCATTCGGACGAAGAGATTTCGGGTGAACGCGTGGCTGATGCCGGCCGCGTCGTTGTACGCGGCTTCGAGCACGTTCGGATCCTTGACGAGGTCGATTCCCAGCACCAGCAGGTCGCCGGCCGTCAGCGCGGAGGCGAGCCGCTCGAGAAAGCCGTCCGTCTCCTCGGCGTTGAAATTGCCGATGGTCGACCCCAGCAGGACGACGCAGAGCGGGGAACACTGCTCGAGCAACTCGAGGCCGCGTTCGTACGACGTGGCGAGAGCCGTCGCCTGTAGTGCGGGAAACGCCAGAGCGAGGTCCTGCACCGCCTCGGTCAGGACGCCGGCGTCGATGTCGAGCGGGACGTATTCGACCGCCGCGCCCTCCGCCTGGCGCGCCCACGCCGCGAGCAGATGCCGCGACTTGATCGCCGCGCCCGCGCCGAGCTCGACCAGCGGCACCGGCCCGGCGAGGGTGCGCACGACGTCCGCCTGGGCCTCCAGGATCTCGGTCTCGGCCCGCGTCAGGTAGTATTCCGGCTGGGCGGTGATCTGGAGGAACAGGCCACTGCCGGCGGCGTCGTAGAGGTAGCGGCAGGAGAGCCAGCGGGGAGAGTCCGACAGGCCGCGGGCGACCGAATAGGCGAACGCCTCGCGGGCCGTCGGCGTCTCGTCCACCAGCACGGTCCATCGCTCGCCCCGTCGCGCGGTGAACCCCGGAGCCCGTTCGGTGAGTCGTTCGGCGAGGGTCCGGGTTGCGCGTGGCATCGCGCGGGTGATAATAGTGCCGCGCGTGCGCGCCGTCCGTTTCCCCTTCAGCGCCCGGGAATCCATGACCACTGTGCCGTCCGACGGATCCGCCGCCGTCGCTTTCGAAGCGGCGAGCTTCGCGCCCCCGCGCGCGTCCCGCCGGCACCCGCCGCCGCACCCGATCCTGCATGACATGACCCTCTCCGTCGGCGCCGCCGAGACGGTGGTGCTCGTCGGGCCCTCGGGCGCCGGCAAGACGACCGCGCTGAAGCTCGTCAACCGGCTGCTCGATCCGAGCGGCGGCGTGGTGCGGGTCGCCGGCCGCGCGACCACCGACTGGGACCGGGTGACGCTGCGGCGGCACATCGGCTACGTCATCCAGGAGGTGGGGCTCTTCCCGCATCTGACGGTGGCGCGGAACGTCGCGCTGGTGCCCGAGCTGCTGAAATGGTCGGCCAGGCGGATCGGCGACCGGGTCGCCGAAATGCTCGACCTGGTGGATCTGCCTGCGGGGGTCTACGGGTCCCGCCTGCCGCATCAGCTCTCGGGAGGAGAACGCCAGCGGGTGGGCGTGGCGCGGGCGCTGGCGGCAGATCCGCCGCTGCTGCTCCTGGACGAGCCGTTCGGGGCGCTCGACCCGG
Organism: Gemmatimonadota bacterium; assembly: GCA_046262555.1. Taxonomy (GTDB): domain Bacteria; phylum Gemmatimonadota; class Gemmatimonadetes; order JACCXV01; family JAHWKZ01; genus JBHENR01. The sequence goes on from JBHENR010000045.1 coordinate 9,995, forward strand.
TCACGCGCAACGAGCTCCAGGGAGAGCTCAAGTCGCTGCTCGCCCGGCTGGGGAAAGCGGCCCTGTTCGTGACCCATGACCTGCGGGAGGCGCTCGACATGGGAGACCGG
>JBHENR010000046.1:0-14194 GCA_046262555.1 Gemmatimonadota bacterium
CTCGCCGCCGACCGCCATCCGCTGCCGCTCGACGTCCACCACGGCCTTGACCAGGTCGCCGAAGCCCGCCGCGGCGAGGGCCTGGAGCTCCGCGAGCGGCAGCGCGGCGTCCAGAATGCGAACGGACGACCCCTCCCGGTCGCTGTTCAGCAGGGCTCCTGCCGGACCCGTTTGTCACCCGGGTCGAAGCTCCACACCTCGCAGGTCTCGGGACCGACCGCCACGTCGACTCCGTTGGTGGGCCAGTGGACGACGCGCAGTCGGGGATCGGCGCCGGGTGTCGGGCGGACGAGCAGGGTCAGGGTGACCGAGGCGCCCCGCGGCAGGACGTCACCGATCCAGTACCCCGCGCCCTGCCGCAGGGAACCGCGCCATTCGTGCTGCGCTTCCGGGTCCGGGTTCTCGGCATTTGGCCGGACGCCGACAAGCGTCCCGCCATCTTCGATCCGCAGATGAAAATCGGCGAACGTCTCGGATCCCCCCCCATGCGTTACGGTGAAGGGCCAGGCGATGGCCCGGTCGTCGCCGTGGACTTCGATCGGCGACGCGGCCCGCACCGCTCCGACACTCCCGCCGCCGCTGGCGCACGCCATCGTGCCGACGGCGCCCAGGCCCATTCCAAAAGCCGTGAAGACCCCACTCATCGTCCGCCGCATGCGCACCGGGCCTGGCTGAAGGTGAAGGCAACGTCGGCCGTCAACCGTACCCATTCACCCGGGTGGCGTCAACCGAACGTTGCCCGGGCCTGGGGCCGTGGCTAGGTTGGCACGGTCACGACGGCGCGCGGCGGGACGCCCGGTTCCGCCGCGACGCATTTGCGCCACTCCCCTCGAAACCAATGCCGGCCGACGATGGGCGAGCCCCGCTACGACCCGCAGACGATCGAGCCGCACTGGCGCCGGGACTGGGCGGAGCGGCACCTGTTCGAGATCGATCTCCAGCATGCCGCGCGCCCCTGCTACGCCCTGGTCATGCTGCCGTACCCCTCCGGCGACCGGCTCCACGTCGGCCACTGGTATCACTACGGTCCGGCCGATTCCTGGGCGCGCTTCATGCGCATGCGGGGCTGGAACGTCTTTGCCCCGATCGGTTTCGACGCGTTCGGCATGCCGGCGGAGAATTACGCCGTGCGGACCGGCGTGCATCCGCGGGACTCGACCAACGCCAACGTCGCCAACATGGTCGAGCAGCTCGAAACAATGGGGGCGATGTGGGACTGGCGCCACACCGCCGACACGAGTCAGCCGATCTTCTATCGCTGGACGCAGTGGATTTTCCTCCAGCTCTTTCGGGCGGGACTCGCCTACCGCAAGGCCGCCCCGGTCTGGTGGTGTCCCACCGACCAGACGGTGCTGGCCAACGAGCAGGTGGTGGGGGACAATGTCTGCGAGCGGTGCCGCACGCCGGTGGTGAAGCGCGACCTGACGCAGTGGTTCTTCCGGATCACCGCCTACGCCGATGAGCTGCTCGACGGGCTGGGCGCGCTGGCGTGGCCGGAACGGACCAAGAGCCTCCAGCGCAACTGGATCGGCCGCTCCGAAGGGGCGGAGATCGTCTGGCCGGTGGTGGAGCAGGACACGGTCGTCCGGACCTTCACCACGCGACCCGACACGCTCTACGGCGTGACGTTTCTCGCGCTGGCGCCGGAGCATCCGCTGGTGGAGACCATTTCCGCACCCGAGCAGTGGGGCGCCGTCTCCGGCTACCGTGAGCGGACCCGCCGCCTCTCGGAGATCGAACGCACCTCGACCGAGGCCGAGAAGACGGGGGTCTTCACCGGCGCTTTTGCCCGTCACCCCCTGACGGGGGCGCCGATCCCCATCTGGATCGCCGACTTCGTGCTGGCGACGTACGGCACGGGAGCGATTCAGGGGGTTCCGGCCCACGATGCGCGGGACTGGGAATTCGCCCACGCGCTGGCGTTGCCGATCGTCTCCGTCATCACCCCCGATGGGCCGGCCGATGATGGCGGGGCCTATACCGGCCACGGCGCCGTGACGGACTCGGGGCCCTACACCGGCATGCGATCGGAGGAGATGATTCCGCGGGTCATCGCCGATCTCGCGGCCGACGGGCGGGCGACCCCCTCCGTGCACTACCGGCTGCGCGACTGGTTGATCTCACGCCAGCGCTACTGGGGCGCGCCGATTCCGATCATTCACTGTCGGACCTGCGGGGAAGTAGCCGTTCCCGACGAGTCCCTGCCGGTTCGACTGCCCTACGACGTCGACTTCTCGCTCGGCGGCGGGCAGAGCCCGCTCGCCCGCTCGGCGGCGTTCATGGACGTCGCCTGTCCCGCCTGCGGGGGGGCCGCCCGGCGCGACCCCGACACGATGGATACCTTCGTGGACTCGACCTGGTATTTCCTGCGCTACCTCTCACCCGGCGACACCGAGCGGTCCTGGGATCCAGTCCTCGCGGCCACGTGGTGCCCCGTCTACCAGTACTCGGGGGGCATCGACCACGCCACGCTCCATCTGCTGTACTCCCGGTTCATGGTCAAGGCGCTCCGCGATCTCGGCCACCTGCCGTTCGGCGAGCCCTTCGAGCGCCTCGTCCATCAGGGTACGATCACGTACCAGGGCGCCAAGATGTCGAAGTCTCGCGGCAACGTCGTCAGCCCCGATGCCTACATCGCCCGCTACGGATCGGATGCCTTCCGGGCCTATCTCATGTTCGGCTTCACCTACATCGAGGGCGGCGATTGGAAGGACGAGGGCATTCGGGCGACCGCCGCCTGGCTGCAGCGCGTCTGGCGCCTCGTCGACGGGCACCGCGCCCTCTGGACCGAAGCCGCGGACACGACCGGCGGGGAGCGCGCCGGCGCAGCGATCGGACCCGCCGGCCATCAGCTCGAGCTCGTCCGGCATCAGTCGGTGAAGGGCGCGACCGACGATTTCGCCATCTGGCAGTTCAATACCGCCATCGCCCGGGTCATGGAGCTCGTCAATGCCATCTATCAGGCGGCCCCGCTCGAGGGGCCGGTCGTTCCCGGCGTGCCCGCGGGGCTCCTGCGCGAAACCCTCGAGACGCTGATCCGGCTGCTGGCGCCGATCGCGCCGCATCTCGCCGACGAATTGTGGACGTCCACCGGCCACGCCCCGTCGGTCGTGGACGCGGGCTGGCCGGCCTGGGATCCCGCCGTCCTCCGCACCGCGGAGGTGACGGTGGTGGTCCAGGTCAACGGCACCCGCCGTGACGAACTCCGGGTGCCACGCGGGTTGCCGGCCGACGAGCTGCAGGCGCGGGCGCTGGCCCACGGCCGCATCCCGGCGCTGCTCGAGGGACGCCCGCCGCGCAAGGTGATCGTCGTGACGGACAAGCTCGTCAACGTCGTCGTCTGACGCGTTCGGCTAATCCCCGAGCGGCCGAGCGGCGTTTCAGGGGGTGAACCTCGAGCTGGCCGCTCCACCGCGAAGTCTCTGGTCTCACCATACGCCCCGCACCTGGCGACGCAGCTTCCTCGTGTCGGTCGTGGTGCACGGCGCCCTGCTGGCGCTCCTCGTGCGGAGCGGGCTGGACCCGATCCGTGACGTAACGGCCCTCGGTCCCGACGGGGCTTTCGGAGGCGGTGGGGGCGGTGGTGGCGGCGAGGAGATCACCTACTTCGAGCTGTCGACTGGAGGCCCGCCGGCCGGCGTGGCGGTGGCCGCGACTCCCGCCCCGCCGCCGGACCCGGCTGACGAGGGCCTGGTGGCTCCCACCGAGCCGGTGACCGAGATCGCCGCGTCGGCCGCGCCCGTTGTGAATGCCGCCCCCCCGGTCGGGGTCGGAACCGCCGACGGTTCAACCGACGGCGTGGCGGCGGCGGGACCCGCGGGAGGGGTGGGGGCGGGGGCCGGCGGACCGGGCAGCGGGGGCGGATCCGGCACTGGGCAGGGACCCGGTGCAGGGGCCGGAGTGGGTCCCGGAACGGGTGACGGCGCCCCGCGACCGCTCCACCTCGTCGTCCCGCGGCTGCCCCGCGGCGTGGAACCCAGGCGGGGCCGGGGGGCGATCGTCCAGCTGCTGGTCGAAGTGCTGCCCGACGGGACCGTCGGGGACGCCCGGGTCGAACGGGGCAGCGGCGTTCCCGCGCTCGACACGGCCGCGCTCGACGCCGCCCGCCGTATGCGATACGCCCCGCTCGAGTCCGACGCCCCGCGCGTCAAGCGCTGGGCGCGCGCGGAGATCCGCTTCTAGAACAACCGCCACGCTTGACGCGTTCTGCGGCTGCTCCTAGACTTTGCCTGCCCGCCGCTCTCGCTTTCGTCTTCGATGCCTTCGGGGGACATGCCGACGACCCTCACGCCGCGCGTGCTCGCGGTCCGCACGATTCCGAGTGTGGCGGCGGCCCTCGCCGAGGCCCTCGATCTGGGTGACGGACAGCTGGCCCTCGGGTTCCTCACGGTCGACCAGGACGATCCCACCTACGTCGCGATCGACGAAGCGACCAAGTCCGCCGATGTCCAGGTCGTCTACGCCCAGTCGTTCTACGGCGGGGCGCGGCATGCATCCGGACCCACCAGCGGGGAGACGATCGCCATTCTGGCCGGCGAACGACTGGCCGAAGTCGAAGCCGGGCTCAAGGCGGCGATCGGCCATCTCGAGGGCGGTGTCGCCTATCGCGCCGTCGAAGGCGACCCCGCGCGGCGCTACTTCGCGCACGTCGTCTCCAGCGCGGGCAGCTTTCTGTCGCAGCGCGCCGGCGTGCGGGTCGGTGAGGCGCTCGGCTATCTCAAGGCCACGCCACTCGAGTCCGTGTTCGCGCTCGATCAGGCGCTGAAGGCGGCAGACGTTGAGGTCGCCGAATGGCTCGCGCCGCCGACCCGGACCAACCTGGCGGGCGCGCTCGTTACCGGCACGGAAGCCGACTGCCGCGCGGCCTGCGAGGCGTTCGAGCAGGCCGTTCTGGCCGTCCATCGCGACCCCGTACGCTACTGACTGGAGGCGCCGCATGGCTGGCACCGCCCTCGGACTCATCGAAACCCGCGGCTTCGTCGGGGCCACGGAAGCCGTCGACGCGATGGTCAAGGCGGCCGCGGTGACGATCCTCAAGCGCGAATACGCCGAAGGGGGGCTCGTCACGATCCTCATTCGGGGCGACGTCGCCGCGGTGAAGGCGGCCACCGATGCCGGGGCGGTGGCGGCGGCGCGGGTGGGGGAGCTCGTCAGCGTCCACGTCATTCCGCGGCCTCACGCGGCGACCGAGCAGCTGCTCGATATCCTGCCCAGCAGCCGCGCGATCGGCAGCTACCCGATCGGCCACCGCGTGACCTCCCGGGCCACTCCGGCGCGCGCCGCCCGGCCGGACCCGGAGGCGAATCTGTCGGCCCGCTGCGAGACCGCGATCGCGGAGGCGGCAGAGACCGGGGTGACGCTGCGCGAGCTGGGGGCCGGGCTGGGCGTCGAATGGCAGCGTCTCATCGCGCCGGTGAAGGCGCTGCGCGATACCGGAGCGGTCAAGAAGATCGAGAGCCGATACTACCCATCCTGACCCCGCCGTGACCCGCCCCGTCATCTCGGCCGAGGACGTGCGCGCGGTGCATCGGGCGCGGGGCTCGCGCCTCGAGCTGCCGGCCGACGCCCTCGTCACTCCGCTGGCGCGGGACGAAGCCGACCGCTGGGGCATCGAGCTCGCCACCGCCTCGCCGCCTTCGACGACGCCCCACGCCCCGACCTGCGACCCGCCGTCCGATGCCGGGCGCGATGAGGCGCTGGAGCAGATCGTGACGCGGGTGCAGGCGCGGGTGCCCCAGGCCGATCCCGCGCAGGTCCGGGAGATTTCCCGCCGGGTGCTCGAGCAGGTGCGCCGGAGCCCGTGAACCTGAGCGGCTCGTGACGGGAGCCGGCCGCCTCGTCGCGGCGATCCGCGCCCGGGCCGCGGGGAGGGGCTGCACCGTCGTGCTCGCCGATGGAGCGGACCCCCGGGCCGTCCGCGCGGCGCGCACGCTGACTGACGAGGGCATCTGCCGCGTCATTCTCCTCGGCGGCCCCATCCCGCTGCGTGAGGCCGCGGACCGGGCCGGCGTGACGCTCGAGCGTATCACTACCCTGGCGCCCGCTCAGGCGCCCCGACTCGACGCCGCCGCAATCGACTTCCAGACCGATCAGGCCGAACGCGCGCGCCGGCTGTCGGCGCAGGAGGCCCGCACCCAGTTGGAGGACCCGCTCTTCTACGGGGCGCACCTGGTCCGGCGGGGTGAGGCTGACGCCTGTATCGCCGGCAACGTCTCCACCAGCGCCGCGACCGTGCGGGCCGCGATCCGGGTGATCGGGCCCGCGCCAGGCGCTGCCACCGTGTCGTCGGTCTTTCTGATGATCGACGAAGGCGGCGCCGCCTTGACCTTCGGCGACTGTGGCGTGGTGCCGTCGCCGACGGCCGAACAGCTGGCGGATATCGCCATTGCCAGCGCGGCCACCCACCAGGCGCTGACCGGCGAGACCCCGCGGGTGGCGCTCTTGTCGTTCTCGACCCGCGGCAGCGCGACGCACGAGCTGGTGAGCCGGGTGACGGAAGCGACCGCGTTGGTGCGGGAGCGCGCCCCCGGCCTGTGCGTCGACGGCGAGCTGCAGCTCGATGCGGCGCTCGTTCCCGAGGTGGCGGCGAGCAAGGCGCCGGGCAGCCCGCTTGCCGGGCGGGCCAACGTGCTCGTCTTTCCCGACTTGAATAGCGGCAACATCGGCTATAAACTCGCGCAGCGCCTGGGACGCATGACGGCGCTGGGACCCCTGCTCCAGGGCCTCGCGGCCCCGATGCACGATCTGTCGCGCGGAGCATCGGCCGACGATATCGTCAACGTGGCGGCGATCGCCTGTGTACAGGCGGGCGCGGCGCATCGAGGAGGAACCGCATGGAAGCACTCGGGATGATCGAGACGCGCGGGCTGGTTGCCTTGATCGAGGCGGCCGACGCCATGGTGAAGGCCGCGCGCGTGCAACTGGTCGGATACGAGAAGATCGGCGCCGGGTACGTCACCGCGCTGGTACGGGGCGACGTCGCGGCCTGCCAGGCCGCCGTGGACGCCGGCGCCGCGGCCGCCAAGAAGGTGGGCGACGTCGTGTCGACCCACGTCATTCCGCGCCCCCACGCCGACCTCGAGGGCCACTTTCCCATCACGGCCGGGGAGTAGCGCGGCCGCCGGGTGGAGCTCTCCGAACGGGAGATCCGCTCGCTCGTCGACCGGATTGCGGCCGAGCTGCAGCAGCGCCGGGCCGGCGGCCGGCCCGGCGCTCCACTGGCCGCTCCCGCTGGTCTCGGCATCTTTCATACGGTGGACGAGGCGGTCGCCGCCGCCCGCCGGGCGCAGCGGGGAATCGGGACGCTCGCGCTGCGCGAACGGATTCTTACCAATCAGCGCCGCCGCCTCGCCGAACAGGCCCGCGCCCTGGCCGAGGAAGCCGTCGCCGAGACGGGCCTGGGCCGGGCCGACGACAAGCTCCTCAAGAACACCCTCTGCATCGAGCGCACGCCCGGCACCGAAGACCTCCACCCCGAGATTCTCTCCGGCGACCACGGCCTGACCCTCACCGAGCTGGCGCCCTGGGGCGTGATTGGCGCGGCTACCCCTTCCACCAATCCGGCTGCCACGATCATCAATAACGGGCTGTCGATGATCGCCGCCGGGAATGCGGTCGTCTTCGCCGCGCATCCCTCGGCGCGGGGCGTGACCAATCGCACGATCGGGATCATGAACGCCGCTTCAGTCGAGGTGGGGGGGCCGGACACGTTGCTGACGGCCGTGACCGAGCCGACGATCCAGACCGCCCAGACCTTGTTTCAGCACGCTGGCGTGGACCTGCTCGTCGTCACCGGGGGCGGCGCGGTCGTCCGCGAGGCCCAGAAATCCACCAAGCGGGTCATCGCCGCGGGACCCGGCAACCCCCCGGTCGTGGTCGACGCCAGCGCCGACCTCGCCCGGGCCGCCCGCGACATCGTCCTGGGGGCGTCGTTCGACAACAACATTGTTTGTACCTGTGAAAAGGAGATCCTGGCCGAAGCGTCGATCGCCGACCGGCTGCTGACCGAGCTGCAGCGGAACAAGGCCGTGCTGCTGTCGGCGTCGGAGACCGAGGCGATGGCTCGGGCGCTGTTGCTCGATTACCCGGCCCGAGCGGGAGCCGAGCCGCGCATGAACCGGGAGTTCGTGGGGAAGGACGCCCCGGTGCTGGCCGGCCTGATCGGAAAGACGGTGCCGCCCGATACCCGGCTGTTAGTGGCCGAGACCGACCGCCACCACCCCTTCGCCGTGCTGGAGCTGCTGACCCCCGTCATCCCGTTCATCCGCTGTCCCGACGTCCACACCGCCATCGACTGGGCGATCGAGCTCGAGCACGGCTTCAAGCACACCGCCTGCATGCACTCGAAGCACCTCGACCACCTCCACCGGATGGCGGTCGGGATCAACTGCTCGATCTTCGTCAAGAACGGCCCCAACCTGGCCGGGCTCGGCTTCGGCGGGGAAGGGCCCACCGCGATGACGATCTCCACCCCGACGGGCGAGGGGCCCACCTCGGCACGCACGTTCGTCCGCCGCCGCCGCTGCGTCCTGGTGGACTACTTCCGGATCGTGTGACGCCGCTGCGCGGCGCCCGGCAGGGGCCGCTTATTCAGAGCTGTTTGACTTCGACGAGTTAACGGTGGTTGCGGCGGCGGCCTCCGCCGGCGCCACAGCCACGCTCGCGAACGTGAACGAGATCGACTCGGAGAGGTCGCCCACGCCGCCGTCGCTGCCGGTGAGTCGGGCCAGGGAATAGCTGGAGATGATGGCATCCTTGAGCGTGAAGCGCAGCGTCGCCTGGCCGTCCTCGCGCGACCACACCTCGACATCCCCGATCCGTGTCCCGTCGGCGCATGCCTCGAGCAGCCGTGCCGAGTCCTTGTCCCACGCCTTGAGGATCGTAAACGGCTTGTGCATGCGGCGCCCCGTGGCGCTGCCGGAGGCGGTCTGCCGATAGGAGGGCAGACCGGCCTGTGACGCGGGCGTATAGGGCACGAACCGGCCCACGTCGGCGAGCGTATTCCATGCGAAACCGGCGAGCGCGATCGAGCCATCCTCGGCCTCGCCCTCGAAGCCCTGGATCTTCAGGAAATAGTCGGCCGGCGACGGGCTGGAAGCGGCCGGGGCGCCGCTGTCGAGCGCCAGCACCGCAGCGAGCAGCGCGCTAAGGACTACGAGTCGTGACACGAGATGCCTCCATTCGGTGGGGAAGGAGTGCGGCCCACGCCACTCATAGTACGCCGCACCAAGGAAAAAGCTCCGCCCATCCCCGGTCCCGGAAAGCTTGGCGACTCCGAGCGCCAAGTTGACATCATAGCAGCAATTGGCTTATGATGTGATGCCATGCGAACCACGCTGACCCTGGATCCCGATGTGGCGGCAGAACTGAGGCGTCTGCACCGCAGCGACGTACAGACCTTTAAGGGGCTGGTGAATGACTTGTTGCGACTGGGCCTGCGCCAGCTGGCATCCGCGGGGGAGAAGAAGCCAAAGCGGAAAAGCTATACCCACCCCATGGATCTCGGAGAGTGCCTCATCGACATCAATGACATCTCGGAAGCGCTCGCTTTGCTCGAAGGGGAGGACTATCGGTGATCCTGGTAGACGCCAATCTGCTGATTTACGCGCATGACGCTGGATCACCTCACCACGTGCCTTCCCGGGCGTGGCTTGATCGGCAACTGACCGGCCCGCTGCGCGTCGGGCTCCCCTGGTTGTCGCTACTCGCCTTTCTGCGAATTGTCAGCAACCGCCGCGCCTACTCCCGCGCCGTCTCCATTGAGCGCGCCTGGTCCCAGGTCGAATCGTGGCTCGACGCCCCACCAGCTTGGATTCCCCAACCGACCGAGCACCACCCCGCTATCCTTGGAGCGTTGCTGGCGGAAGGAAGTTGTGAGGGCAATCTCGTTCCTGACGCGCATCTCGCGGCCCTGGCCATCGAGCACGGCCTTACCCTGTGTAGCGCGGACCGCGGCTTCGCCCGGTTCTCCGAGCTGCGTTTGGAGAATCCGCTGGCGCATCCGGGCACGGTAAAATCTCCCGGCCGGAAGTACCGCCGTTCCATCCCCGAGAAGTTTCCCAAGCCCTTGCGCGGTAGCGTCACAGCCTCGTAGTTATCAAGTAATGAAGTAGTACGTAGGCAGGATATTCGGGTCCGCCCCTGACCAGTCAACAGCCATCCACATCCGCCAATCCAGCACACCGAAAACCCACGCGCCCTTCCCCCTTGAGCCGGTATACCCAGGAGAAGACGTCGGGGTTACACGGGGCGGGAATGCCCCAGGGCAGATCCTATGCGTAGGGCGCGCCAAAAAGCGCTCATCGGTACTCATTACCTGTCATGGCAACCTCCTATGAGCCTGCACTCTTGCCGTTCCTCTTTCAGAGGGCGTCCTTCGATCAATCCAATACACGCCTGCCTCCACGCCATCTAGAAGACGAGGTATGGTCGATTGTCGAGGGGGAGAGAGGCGAGGCAGCGGGTGAGTCCCGCCTGATCCAATGCTAGGTTTACGTAAGAACCCTTATGCGACATTACGTAGGACCACAACACCGCCGTCCGCCGCCAGAGCGACCTGCCCTGATCCCTATCCTACTGGGTCGTGCCGCTCCCCCCTGAGTCCGCCGGAGCCGTGCCCGAGACGGCCAGCGGCTCTACCGTCAGCTCGGCCAGCTCGCGGCGGGCGCGATCGGCCGCTGGGGCGTCGGGCACCAGCTCGATGATCTTTCGATACTGTTCGGCTGCCGGCTCGATCTGGTCCTGGGTGCCATAGGCGCGGGCCATCGCCTCTCGCACGCGTACCTGGGCAGCGTTATAATCGATCTCCTCGAGCGCCTCTTCATAGGCGGCGATCGCCCGGGCGAATTGCCCCTGCTGCTGGTGGGCCGCGCCGATCAGGAGCCGGGCATTCAGCCCGAAGGGCGAATCCGGATGCTCGTCGAGCAGCTTCTCGAGCTGCGTAATCGCGTGGTCGTACTGTCCCCCCTGATACAGCGCGTCGCCCAGGAAGAACTGGGCATCGTCCGCAAAGGAAGAGCTGTCGAAGCGGGCGGCGAAGGCCTCGAGATCGCTGGCGGCGAGCTGCCAGTTGCCGGCGAAGTACGACTGCCGCGCCGTCAGGTACTGCACGGCGGCGCGCTCATCGGCATTGCGGTCCATGTGCCGATAGACGAACACGCTCGCGACGAGCACTGCCAGCAGCGCCGCGGCGCCCAGCAGCTGGGGGCGATGAGTCTCCCCCCAGTGGGCCCAGTCGAACGTCTGCTCGACGAAACGATCACGCTTCAATTGCTTCTTGGACAGGCGCTTACGGCTCATATGCGAGATATTACCTCAGGTGGTGCCCCCGGCGCGATTCGAACGCACGACACGCGGTTTAGGAAACCGCTGCTCTATCCACCTGAGCTACGGGGGCCGGGCGCGAAATCGGCGCGCGCCGCGCGCGGTGGCGGCGCGGTGCGGGCGGTGAAACGAGCAATCTAATCAGCCGCTCGCGCAACGGGTACGCGCCCGTGGTCCGGCGCCTGTTACCTTGGGCCGCATGGACGCGGTGCTGGTGCTCGCGGGCGGTGCGAGCCGTCGCTTCGGCTCGGACAAGGCCTGGCTCAGCTGGGGAGGGGCGCCGCTCCTGCTCCGGGTCCTGTCCCGCCTGGCAGAGCTGGAGGTGGACGCTGTGGTGGTCGCGGCGCGCCCGGGGCAGGCGCTGCCCCCCGGCCCCTACCGGCGGGTGGATGACGTCTGTCTGGATGCCGGCCCGCTGGCTGGACTGGCTGTCGGGCTGGAGGCCATCGCCAGGATGCACCCGGAGGCTCGGGTCGCCGTCTCCGCCTGCGATTACCCCTTTGCCGAGCCGACGTTGTTTCGCGCCCTGGCCCGTGCCGAGCCCTCGGCCGACGTCGCGCTCCTCCGCTGGCGGGGACGGCTCCACCCGCTCCACGGGGTCTGGCGGGCGCGGATGGGATCGGTCTGCGCCCGCGCGCTGGAAGCGGGCGAGCGACGGGTGCGGGCGGCTTTCCCCGGGGCTGCCGTGTCGATCCGAGATGCGGCGACGCTCGCGCCCGACCTTCAGCTGGAGCGGGCGCTGCTCAATCTGAACGACCAGAATGCGCTGGAGCGCGCGCGCGTCATGGAGCCCTGAGCGGCTCCCCGGCGAGGCCCGGCTTGAGCTCACCGAGCCAGAACGCGAGCAGTTTCTCCACCGCTGGGGTGAGGTCTTCCCGTTCGGCCAGCCACAGGTGCCCGCCGGGTGCCGCGGCCGGGGGCGGCCGGGTAGCCAGCGGCACCCCGAAGCGATAGCGCAGGCCCACCAAAACGCCCTCATTGGCGCCCATGAACTGCAGCTCGATTCCGCCGGGGCCGGGAAACAGCCGCAGCGAGCGCAAGCGGCCATCGAACCGGACCCATTCCCGCCGCCAGACCACCGTTCCCCCGGCCGCCCGGCAGAGGCGCTCGAGCGCTGCCTGGAGCGCCGTCGGCGCGGCGGCCACCGGGGTTACCTCCAGCGGAGCCGTCGCGCGGGCCGGGAGCGGACGCTCCGGCGCCCCGCGCCACCCCCCGGCCACCTGATGCGTCCCATAGGCGAGGGGGGCACCTGCAGCGGCGCGCTCCAGCTCGAAGGCGGCGATCTCCCGGTCCGCGGTGGTCAGCCAGTCCACCGCCCGCCTTAGCCCATTGGAAACCCGGGCCGCGAGGAGGCCGACGGCGGGCTGACCCGGTGCGGGTGGGGCGCCCCAGGCCGCTTCGGTCCAGGCCGCCGCCCGGCGGAGGTCCTGCGAACCGAGACCCCAGCGATCGCCGACGGCGGCCAGTAACCCGTCGGCGACGGCCCAGCTCTCTTCCAGTAGCTCGTCCCAGCGGCTGACCGGCCATTTGGCACACGACGCCGCCCGTTGCAGCGCCTGAACCAGCAGGGCCTCGGTCGCCTGGCCGGTGGTGCACGCCACCACGACGGGCCCCCCCCCGCGCCGCCACCCCAGCACCATCCGGCCGGGTCCCGCTCCCGGGCGCAGTTCTCCCCCGGCCCACAGAAGGACATCCGGGGCGAGTGTTTCGGGGTGGGTCAGGATCTGGGAGAGGAGAGGAAGTTCGTCCGACGAGTCGAGCGCACCGTCGCCGGCGGTCATTCAGGACGTCAGGTTGAGCAGGCTGAAGCAGTTGTGGCCGGTGAGGCGGTCCCGCCCCGCCAGGAAGTCGAGCTCGACGACGAAACCCAGTCCGCCGACGACACCGCCCAGCCCTTCGATCAACTGGGCGGCGCAGCGCACGGTACCCCCGGTCGCCAACAGATCATCGATGATCACGACCCGCTCCCCCGCGGCCACGGCGTCGGTGTGGATGGCCAGCGTGTTCTCGCCGTACTCGAGCGCATACGTCTCCTGGCGCGTCGCAAAAGGAAGCTTGCCCGGCTTGCGGATGGGGATCAGGCCCAGCCCGAGACGATCGGCGACGGGGGCGGCGAAGAGAAATCCGCGAGCGTCCACGCCGGCGATCTTTTCCGCGCCCTGCCGGTCCGCCCAGGCCGCGAGAGCATCGACGGTGGCCCGGAAGAGGTCGGCATCGAGCAGCACCGGCGTGATGTCCTTGAAATGAATGCCGGGCTTGGGAAAATCGGGAATGTTGCGGATGGCCGCAGCCAGGCGAATCCGGAAGGCGTCGGACACGTGGGCGGCCGTCAGCGCGACGGAGCGGTGCCCAGCGGCGGCAACACCGTCCACGGGTCCACCGAGCCGCCACGCCAGCGCAGCTCGAAGTGAACGTGATCGCCGGTGGCATTGCCGGTCCGCCCCACGAGGGCGATCACCTGACCGCGCTCCACAGCGTCCCCCACCTGCACCAGGTTCGCGCGATTATGGGCGTAAAGCGACTGGAGCTCCGCCCCGTGATCGAGCACCACCAGATTGCCGTAGGCGCCGCCGACCCCACTCTGTACGACGCGGCCATCGGCGGCCGCATGAATCGGGGTGCCTCCCGGGGCCCGCAGGTCGAGACCGGCATGATTGCGCGATGCGCCCGCCATCGGGGGGCGCCGATCGCCATAGTCCGAGCTCAACGCCGAGAGCTCATCGCTGGCCAGCGGCCAGACGATCGCCTCGAGGACGTCGACCAGCGCCCAGGGAGCGCCAGCTGCCGGGCGCTGCACCGCCTCGGAACGGGAGCGCGCCGGCAACGGGGCGGGCGGTCTCGACAGCTCCCGCTGGGACGGGCGCGGCACCGC
>JBHENR010000047.1:0-4594 GCA_046262555.1 Gemmatimonadota bacterium
GAGCGCGATGCGGGGCGCTCCGCCCATCCTGATCCTGGCCGGCTCGGAGTCGGACCGTCCCACGCTCGCCGCGGCGGAGAAGGTTCTCACCGCGGCCGGCGTCGGGTACACCATCGAGATCGCCTCCGCGCATCGCACACCCGAGCGGGTGGCCGAACTGGCGCGCGGAGCGGAGGCAGCCGGCGTCCGCGTGATCATCGCGGCCGCGGGGCTGGCGGCCGCCCTGCCCGGGGTCGTGGCAGCGCACACCCCGCTTCCGGTCGTCGGCTTACCCGTCGCCGCCGGCCCGCTCAACGGCATCGACGCGCTGCTGGCCATCGCCCAACTGCCGCCGGGCGTGCCGGTGGCGACGGTCGGCATCGGCAATGCCGCCAACGCGGCGCACCTGGCGCTCCGCATCCTCGGCTGGCGTCCGGCGCCGCCGGCGGGGGGAAGTCCATCGCAGGCGATCCCATCGTAGGTGATCCCCACGACCGCTTCGAGCACCCGCTCGCCGCGCGGTACGCGAGCGCGGAGATGGGGCAGCTGTTCTCCGCGCGGACCCGGATCCGCACCTGGCGGCGGATCTGGATCGCCCTCGCCGAGGTGCAGGCGGAGCTGGGGCTCGGCGGCGTGACGGCCGACCAGGTCGCTACCCTCAAGGCGGCCGCCCACGACATCGATTTCGACCGCGCGGCGGCGCTCGAGCGCGAGTTGCGACACGATGTAATGGCCCACGTCCACGCCTTCGGGGAGGTCGCCCCGGCGGCGCGGGCGATCCTCCATCTCGGCGCCACCAGCGCGACGATCGTGGACAATGCGGATCTGCTGATCATGCGCGAGGCCCTCCAGGTCGTCGAGCGCAAGGCGCTGTGCGTGGTGGCGGCGCTGGCCCATTTCGCCGAAACGCATGCCGACCGGCCGGCGCTGGCGTGGACCCACTTCCAGCCGGCTCAGCCGACGACGGTGGGGAAGCGGGCCTGCCTCTGGATCGCGGACCTCTGTCTCGACCTCGACGAGATCGGCTACCGGCTGGCGGCGTTCCGGCTGCGTGGCATCAAGGGGACCACCGGGACCCAGGCCTCGTTCCTGGCGCTGGCAAAGGGCGACGCCGCGCTGGTGGACGAGCTCGAGCGGCGGGTCGTCGCCCGGCTGGACGCCCCGGGCGCCTTTGCCGTGACCGGCCAGACGTATTCGCGCAAGGTGGACGCCGCCTGGGCGGCCACGCTCGCCGGGGTGGCCCAGTCGGCCGGAAAATTCAGCCACGACCTGCGCCTGCTCCAACATCTGGGGGAGGTGCTGGAGCCGTTCGGGACGCGACAGATCGGCTCCTCGGCGATGCCCTACAAGCGCAATCCGATGCGGGCGGAGCGGATGACGGGCCTCGCCCGGCTTGCGCTCCAGACGGCCGGGACGTTCGGCCAGACGGCGGCGTCGCAGTGGCTCGAACGGTCGCTCGACGACTCCGCCATCAAGCGGATCAGTCTGCCCGAGCTCTTTCTTACGGTGGACGCGCTTCTCGTGCTCCAGCATGACATCGCCCGGGGGCTGGAGATCGGTCCCGGCGCCACCGAGCGCCATCTGGCGGAACACCTGCCGGCGTTTGCGACCGAGGACCTGCTGATGCACGCGGTCGAAGCGGGCGGCGACCGGCAGGCGCTCCACGAGCGGATCCGGGTCCGGGCGCGCGAGGCCGCGGCGCGGGTCGAGGCCGGCGAGCCGAACGACCTGCTCGACCGGCTTGCCGCCGAGGCGGATTTCGCCGCCGTTCCGGGGACGGTCTGGTCGCGCGTGCGCGACCCGGCCGCCGCGGTGGGGCGCGCCCCGGAGCAGGTACGGCGGTTCCTCGCCGAAGAGGTTCGGCCGCGACTGGCCGCCTATGGCCGGCCGCTGGAGATGACGGGGGACGTCCGCGTCTGACCGCAACGGAAGGCGTGCCGGCATCTGATAGTCCTCTCGGTGCACGCATCCCGGTCCTGCCGGCCGACGACGCGGGAATCGGTTCGGCGGTCCAGGCGCTGCGCGCCGGGCGGTTGATCCTGCACCCGACGGAAACCGTGGTCTCACTGGCTGGGGATCCGTACCGGGACGACGCGGCCGAGGCCGCCTGGCGGCTGAAGGGTTACGATGCGCCGCGTCCCTTTCTGTGCCTCGTTCCCGATCCCGCAGCGGCGCGTGCGCTGGCGGCCGAATGGCCCGAGGCCGCCGAGCGGCTGGCCGAGGCGTTCTGGCCGGGCCCCCTCACGCTCGTCGTTGGCGCTGCGGAGGGCGCGCCGGCCGCCGTCGCCGTCGATGGCACGCTCGCCCTGCGTCCCGGGTGCGAACCCGTTTCCTGCGCGCTGCTCGCTGCCTGGGGCGGCCCGCTTCTCTCGACCAGCGCCAATCGCCGTGGCGAGCCGGCGCCCACGCGCGTCGAGGATGCCGCGGCCGCACTCGGCTCGAGCTCGGGCGCCGAGGCGATCGCGCTGGCCCTGGCGCCAACGCCGGAAGGGCTGTTATCGCGTCGAGGAGGGAAGAATGGCGGGACGTACGGCTCTGGAGTAGTTCCGGGTCAGCCCTCTACGATCATCGATGTGACTCGCACGCCACGCCTGGTTCGCGTCGGCGCGATCCCGCTCGATCAGCTGCGGAGGATTCTCCCGGGCCTCGACTGACTCTCGGCACGATCCCTAGCGCACGCCCCAGTCCGCGTCCCACGATCCATCCAACAGGAATAGGGGGTGCGAACGAATCGTCAGAAGCATCAAAAAATTGAGGGGTGCGGCTCGCGCGCGCTTGCCGCACCGGGGCGCCGTCCGCAACTTCCCGATCGTGGCCGAGACTCGACACCTGCGCGTCCTCATCGTCTGTAGCGGGAATACCTGTCGCAGCGCAATGGCCGAGGTGGTGCTCCGTCGGCTGCTGGAAGAGGCCGGCCGGCCGGCCGAGGTCCGATCAGCGGGGACCCATGCCCTGGCCGGTGCGCCGGCCAATCCCGAGGCCGTGGCGGCGGTCGCGGCGGCAGGCCTCGATCTGACTGCCCACCGGACCCAACCGCTGACGTCCCCCCTGGTCGGCTGGGCCGACGTCATCCTTGGCATGCAACCTGCACACATTCGCAGCGTGCTGGAGATCGATCCAGCGGCTCCCGCCCGGCTCGTGACGGCGTTCGACCCGAATCGAGGAGGGGGTAGGGGGGGTATCAGGGACCCGTTCGGCGGGCCGTCCGAGATGTACGCGGAGGTGCTGGCCGAGTTGCAGAGCTGTCTCTCGGGGTTCATCCGTGAGGGGCCGTCTCCGGCCGGGTCGGGTTGACGCCCCCGGGGGAAGGGGATAGGTTCGGGGGCTTCAGGATCCAAATCGCCCCATCTTTGACACTCCGACGGAGGTGTGACGGACCATGCAAGTCCGATATCTGGCCCTCGCCGCGGGCGTGGCGGGAGCCCTCCTCAGCCTGACCGGCACCCTGCGCGCTGTTCCAGCCAACTCAGCGACTTCCGCCGCCTCCCCCACGGCGCCGACGTCCCTTCCCCGATCCATGGCGGGACTGGGCGCCTTGACGGAGCCGGGCCTGACGGAGCCGGCCGATTCCCTCTATGCCCGAGCCGGTCGCCTGTATGCCGAGCGCCGGTTTCGGGATGCGATTCCCCTGTTCCTCCAGGTCGTTGCGCAGAACCCGCGAAATGGCAACGCCTTCGCCTTGTTGGGCGGTTCCTATCTGCAGCTGGGTGATTACCCCCAGGCCATCGGCGCCTTCGAGCGGTCGCTCGAGCTGGATGAGGGAATCAAACTGGCGTATCTGGGGCTGGTGGCATCGAACTACTTCACCGAGCGGATGGATTCCTCGCGCCAGTGGGTGCGGCGGCTCGTTCCGCTATTGACCGGTGATGAACGGGACCGCTACCTGGCGATGTTCTCCGCCCAGTTCCCGCGGCTCGACCTCTCGGGGACCTAGCCGCCCGGCTCGTCAGCTGAATGGATCCGGACGCCGGCCGTCCGGATCCCCCCGCCTGGCTCTCTGCTTCGCCCGCCCGACTCCCCTCCGAGAGACCCGGACCTGTCCGTTACTGGCTTCGCGACCCCATCATCGAGGCTTTGGCTCGCGCGCGCGATGGATATCCTGCTGCCTCCGCTGTGTCTGCACTGCGGCGCGCCCCTGGGGCGGGCCCGCCCGGGACTGTGTGGTCCGTGTCTGGGACAGCTACGACCGCTGGGGGACGAGACGTGCCGGCGCTGTGACCTGCCGCGGCCGGGCGCGCCCCCTTGCTGCGCCCGCTGCCAGGCGTGGCCGGTTGGATGCACCGCCCTGGCCGCCACCCGGTATGGCGGGGTGGCGGAGACGATCGTTCACGGCCTCAAGTACGGGGGTTGGCGCCACCTCGCAATCCTCTGCGCCGAACCGATGGCCTCGCGGCTGCTCAGGCAGACCACCCTGCCGGACGCCCTGGTTGCCGTTCCGCTCCACTCGACCCGCCTCCGGGCCCGGGGCTACAACCAGGCGGCCTTGATCGCGGAGGCGCTGGCTCAGCGTTGCGGCCGGCCCGCCGTCACGGCGCTCGCGCGCGTCAGCGCCACCCGGTCGCAGGTGGGTCTGAGCCGTTCCGCCCGGTCGGCCAACGTGGCGGGCGTCTTCCTC
>JBHENR010000048.1:0-3781 GCA_046262555.1 Gemmatimonadota bacterium
CGGACGCTGGTGACGGCGATCTTCCAGCGCGACTACCCGGTGGTGCTGGCGTGCGCGTTCGTTATCGCCATCGTGGTGATCCTCGGCAGCCTGATCGCCGACGTGCTCTACTCGGTGGTGGACCCGCGCGTGCGGGTGGAAGAAGAATCGGCCTGATGGCGCCGCCGGGTCCGGCCGAGAAGCCCTCGGGGATCGATGCGGCGACGCTGGTGGTCGGCGCCCCCGCCACGCACGGGGGACCTCCCGCGCCCACCCCCCGCGTGCTGGACCGGCCGCCGTGGACGGTCGCGCTCTCGGCGGTGCTTCCCGGCGCCGGTTCGCTGGCGCTGGGTCGCTGGCTGCCGGGGGGCTGGACGCTGGTGGCCTGGGGGATCGCCCTGGCGACCCTGCTCGCCGCCCGCGACGATCTCGCGCGCACCTTCGACGGCGGCCGTATCGGCGACTGGGTGGCCGGGGTGACGCTGGCGCTCTCGATCGTGGGGCTGTGGGCGTGGGGCCTCTACGACGTCCTGGTTCGCGCCACCCGTCCGGTGAAGCGCACGGGCATCAGCCAGTGGCGGATCGCCTGGCGGCGTTTCCGCCGCAACCGGCTGGCGATGGCGGGCCTGGCGATCATGGCGCTGTTGTACTGGGTGACGCTGCTGGCGCCCTACCTCGCGCCCTACGACCCCAACGCCCAGGGCGATATCGTGCTGACCCGGTTCCTCGATCCCTCGGCCACGCACCTGTTCGGCACCGACAAGTTCGGCCGCGACATCCTCAGCCGGATGCTCTACGGGGCGCGGATCTCGCTGACCATCGGCTTCCTCGCGGTGGCGATCTCGATTTCCCTCGGGACGCTGGTCGGTGCGGTGGCCGGCTACTTCCGCGGCTGGGTCGACACCGCCATCGCCCGGGTGATCGACATGCTGCTGTCGATCCCGCGGCTGGTGCTGTTGCTGGTGGTGATCGCCATCTTCCAGCCGTCGATCTGGCTCATCATCGCGGTGCTGGGGCTCACCGGCTGGGAGGGCAGCGCGCGCATCGTGCGGGGACAATTCCTCCAGCTGCGGGAACAGGAGTTCGTGCAGGCGTCGCGGGCGCTGGGGTACTCCGACGCCCGCATCATCCGGCGCCACATTCTCCCCAACACCCTGGCCCCCATCATCGTCATCGCCACGCTCAACATCGGCAACACGATCCTGCTCGAAGCCGCGCTGTCATTCCTCGGACTCGGCGTGCAGCCGCCGACGGCGTCGTGGGGGTCGATGGTCAGTGACGGGCGGGACGCGATGATCACGGCGTGGTGGATTTCGACGTTCCCGGGATTAGCGATCGTGCTCACGGTGGTGTCGTTCAATCTGTTAGGTGATGGGCTGCGTGATGCGCTCGATCCGCGGTTAAGGGCTTAGGTGGCCGTGGGGCTCGGGCACGGGGACGCCACCTCGGCGGGCAGCGCTCCGCTCGCGAGCCTCCTCGGCGGCTTCGCCGCCTGCGGGGTCTCGCTCGACTCTCGCGCTTTACGCCCTTCTCGGCGGCGCCCCCGCGCCCGGGTCACAGAACCCCCCCTACCTCAACCGCGGGTCCGGCGCAGGGGGATCAATCACCTGGCTTGTTGTATGACCTCGCGAGCAGGCCGCCAAGTCGGGATGCGTGGGGGGGTGGGGGCGTGACGGAGCCGCTCTTGGAGGTGGTGGACCTGCGGACGTATTTCCATACCGACGAAGGCGTCGCCAAGGCGGTGGATGGGGTGTCGTTCGAGGTGCGGCCGCAGGAGACGCTGGGCATCGTGGGCGAATCGGGCTGCGGCAAGTCGGTCACCAGCCTCTCGATCCTGCGGCTGATCCCCAACCCGCCGGGACGGATCGCGGGCGGCAGCATCCGGTTCCGCGGGCAGGATCTGCTGGCGCTCTCCGAGCGGGAGATGCGGAAGATCCGGGGCAACGATATCGCCATGATCTTCCAGGAGCCGATGACGTCGCTGAACCCGGTCTACACGGTGGGCGACCAGATCGGCGAGGTGCTGCGCCTCCACCGCGGCCTGTCGCGAACCGACGCCCGCGAGCGGTCTATCGCGATGCTCGACCGGGTCGGTATCCCCGACCCCGAGCAGCGGGTGGACGAATACCCGCACCAGCTCTCCGGCGGCCAGCGGCAGCGGGTGATGATCGCGATGGCGCTGGCCTGCGACCCGGCGCTGCTGATCGCCGACGAGCCGACGACGGCGCTCGACGTGACCGTGCAGGCCCAGATCCTGGAGTTGCTGAACGAGCTGCAGGCCGCCTACGGGATGTCGATCATGCTCATCACGCATGACCTGGGCGTCATCGCGGAGACGGCGCATCGGGTCGTCGTGATGTACGCCGGGATCGTCGCCGAGCACGGGACGGCGGAGCAGATCTTCGATGGCCCGAACCACCCCTACACCGAGGGGCTGCGGAAGGCGATCCCCATTCTCGGCCAGGACGTCGAACGGCTCCACACGATCCCGGGCTCGGTGCCGTCGCCCTTCGAGGAGATCATCGGGTGCCCGTTCCAGAATCGATGCCCCTACGTGATGGAGATCTGCCGCCAGGAGCTGCCGCCGCTCTACGACATCGGCCCCGAGCACCAGGCCCGCTGCTTCCTCTATCAGCCGGGACGGGTATGAGCGAAAACGGCGCGCCCGCGCTGCTCGCCGTCCGGGATCTCCGGAAGTACTTCCCGATCCGCAAGGGGTTCTGGTCGCGCACCGTCGGGCAGGTCAAGGCGATTGACGGCATCTCGTTCGACATTTTCCCCGGCGAAGTGCTCGGTCTGGTGGGGGAGTCCGGTTGCGGGAAGACCACCACCGGCCGCTGCATTTTGAGGCTGATCGAGCCCACCAGCGGCCGGGTCGAGTTCGCCGGCGAGGACGTCCTCGCGCTCGACAAGCGCGGCCTGCGGACGATCCGCGGCGAGATGCAGATCATCTTTCAGGATCCCTACTCGAGTCTGAATCCCCGCATCACGGTGGGCGCGATGCTGGCCGAGGCGCTCAAGATCCACGAGATCGCCGAAGGCGCGGCGGCGCAGGCCCGGATCCGCGAGCTGCTTCAGGTGGTGGGGTTGTTCCCCGAGCACGCCAGTCGCTATCCGCACGAGTTCTCCGGCGGTCAGCGGCAGCGGATCGGCGTCGCCCGGGCGCTGTCGGTGAACCCCAAGTTCATCGTCTGCGACGAGCCGGTCTCGGCGCTCGACGTCTCGGTCCAGGCGCAGGTGATCAACCTGCTGCGCGACCTGCAGTCGGAGTTCGATCTGACGTTCCTGTTCATCGCCCACGACCTGGCGGTCGTCGAGCACATCTCCGACCGCGTCGCCGTGATGTACCTCGGGAAGCTGATGGAGCTGGCCGAGGCGGACGAGCTGTACCGCAACCCGCTCCATCCCTACACGCGGGCGCTCTTGTCGGCGATCCCGGTGGCCGAGCCGCGCGGCCGGCGCGAGCGGATCGTGCTCCAGGGCGACGTCCCCAGCCCGGCCAACCCGCCGACGGGTTGCCCGTTCCACCCCCGCTGTCCGATCGCCTCGGCCGAGTGCGCCGAGGTCATCCCGGAGTTCCGCGACGTGGGTGGCGGCCATTTCGTGGCCTGCATCAAGGTCTGATCCGCGCACTTTTCGCTTCCCGCCGGGTAGGGAATCTCCCATGCTGCCCTTTTCGTCCCTGACGCGCCCCATGGTGATCGCCGCGCTGCTCCTGCTGCTGGTCGGCGCCGGGACGCGGCCCGCGGGCAGCCTGCCGGTCATGCCGCTCGGCCTGCGGCCGGTCCGCCCGGTCGCGCCC
>JBHENR010000049.1:0-4369 GCA_046262555.1 Gemmatimonadota bacterium
CTGGTGGACGACGTGGCGACGAGTGGCGCGACGCTGACGGCGGCGGCGGGCGCCCTGCTGGCCGCCGGCGCAGGCCGCGTGACGGCGATCACCTTCGCGCTCGCGCCCGACAGCGCCGCCGGATAACTTGCCGGCCGACGCATCCTTCATCCGGCTACATCCGGGAGGTTCTGCTTGCGCATCGCCATCAACGGCTTCGGCCGGATCGGCCGGATCGCCTACCGGTCGCTCCGCCGCCTGGACCATGACCTCGAGCTGGTCGCCGTCAACGACCTGACGGACGCCCCCACGCTGCGGCATCTCCTGCAGTACGATTCCGTCCATGGCCGGCTCGACGCCGCCGTAGAGGCGCGCGACGGCGCCCTCATCGTGGGGGGCGACACGATCCAGGTGGTCTCCGAGAAGGATCCCGCCCGGCTGCCCTGGGGGGATCTGGGGATCGACGTCGTGATCGAGTGCACCGGGCGGTTCCGCGAGCGGGACCAGGCGGCCCGGCACCTGCAGGCCGGCGCGCGCAAGGTCATCATCTCGGCGCCCGGCAAGGGAGCGGATTTCACTGTCGTCATGGGCGTCAATCAGGGCGAGCTCACCGCGGACCACGATGTGATCTCCAACGCGTCCTGCACCACCAACTGCCTGACCCCGGTGGCGCGGGTGATCCTCGACACGGCGGGCTGGGTCCACGGCCTGATGACCACCACCCATGCCTACACCGCCAGCCAGCACATGCTGGACACGCCCGACAGCGACCTGCGGCGGGCCCGCGCCGGGGCCCTGTCGCTCATTCCGACCACGACGGGGGCGGCGAAGGCGAGCGCGCTGGTGCTGCCGGCGCTCGAGGGAAAAATCGACGGCTTGGCGATCCGGGTGCCCACCCCCGACGTCTCGCTGGTGGATCTCACCGTCGAAGTGGAGCGCGCGACGACGGCCGAAGCGCTGAACGCCGCCTTCCGCGCGGCGGCGGCGGGACCGCTGGCGGGGATCCTGGCGGTGAGCGACGAGCCGCTGGTGTCGATCGATTACGTGTCGACGACCTATTCGGCGACGGTGGACGCGCTGTCGACGGCGGTGCTGGGAGGGACGTTGGTGAAGGTCCTGGTCTGGTATGATAACGAATTTGCCTATGCCACTCGGCTCGTGGATCTGGCCGCGTATCTCAAGAAGTTTCTCTGAGCCGTTTCGCGGCCGCTGAAGATGGCGCATCTCTGCCTTACCCGTTACCTGCTACAACCTCCTTTGTATGGCGCACTCCGTGACCGCGGCTGACGGGCGGGCGGGCGCTTCGGTGGCCCCCGCGCGCCGGGGGCTGGGGGATCTGGCGGAGCAGTAGGTGCGGGGGCGGCGGGCGCTCGTGCGGGTGGACTTCAATGTGCCGCAGGAAGGCGAGGGGGACCGGCGGTCGATCGTCAGCGACGCGCGGATCCGGGCGACGGTGCCGACGATCCGGGCGCTGGGGGACGGCGGGGCGATCGTCGTCCTGGCGAGTCACCTGGGACGGCCGAAGGGACGGCGGGTGGACGCGCTGTCGTTGCGGCCGGTGGCGGAGCACCTGGAGGGGTTGCTCGGGCGGGAAGTGACCTTTCTCGAGGATCCGTTCGGCGACCAGACGGAGGATCAGGTTGCCGGGGCGGCCGCGGGTGCGGTCTTCCTGCTCGAGAACCTCCGGTTCCACCGGGAGGAGGAGGCCAATGACCCGGCGTTCGCGCGCCGGCTTGCGGGATACGGCGATTTCTTCGTGCAGGACGCCTTTGGCACCTGCCATCGGGCCCATGCCTCGACGGTGGGGGTGACCGCGCACCTGGAGCCCTGCGTGGCGGGGCTTCTGGTCGAGCGCGAGCTGGCCGCCTTTCGGCGACTGCTCGACGACCCGGAGCGGCCGCTGGTGGCGATCCTGGGCGGGGCGAAGATCAGCGGCAAGCTCGAGACGGTGCGCGGCCTGGCGGCCCGCTGCGACCGGGTCTGCCTGGGGGGCGGAATGGCCAACACCTTTCTGAAAGCGGGCGGGGCGGAGATCGGCGCCTCGCTCGTCGAGGACGACCTGGTCGGAGAGGCGGCCGCCCTGCTCGAAGCCCATGGCGAACGGATCCTGCTGCCGACCGATGCCGTCGTCGCCCGCGCTCTCGCGCCCGGCGCGACCACCCGGACGGTCGCCAGCGGGGGCGTTCCGCCGGAGTGGAAAATCCTCGACATCGGTCCGGACGCGGTGGCGGCGATCGGCGCGGTCCTGGGCGAGGCGCAGACCGTGTTCTGGAACGGCCCCGTGGGGGTGTTCGAGACGCCGCCGTTCGATGCCGGGACGCGGCGCGTAGCCGAGTATCTGGCGGCGGCGACGGCGCGCGGCGCCTACACGGTGGCGGGGGGTGGAGACTGCGTGGCCGCGATCGAGCAGGCCGACCTCGTCGATACGGTGAGCCACGTCTCAACCGGTGGCGGGGCCGCCCTCGAGCTGCTGAGCGGAGCAGCGCTTCCCGGCATCGTAGCTCTCGATCCACAGCCTGCCGGCCGCGCGTGACCGCCCCCGGCCGCGGCGCCTGATCGCCGCCAGAGAATGCTGGGAGGGACGGCTCCCCCGAGGATCAGGGGCTGCCCTCCACGATCGTCGACGTCACCGCCGCGCCGCGCGCCTGGTTCGCGCCGGCGCGATCGCGCTCGATCCGCTGCGAAGGGTACTTCCGGGGCTCGCCTGACCTGCCTGCGTCGTCAGGGGATCGTGCCCTTGGTCTCGATGGTAAGCACAGTGCCGGGCTTTTTCGCTGACCAGGGATATTGATTCGATCCCGGCATGGGGGACTGGCCATCGGCGTTGCGAATGTTCGGGATGGCACAAACATAGCCCCTGACCTCCGAGGGGTGCCGGTCGGGATCGACATTCACCGTCACGGTGACCTCGGATACAAGATCCTGTCCGGGAGAGACCGGCACCTCGACGCTGCCCACTCCTATGTGCCCCGTGCCAAAAAAGGTCATTCCGGTCGAGTGGTAATTGAAAACCTTGCAAGCGACGCGCACAGTGGTCACCTCGGGCATCAGGCTCACGTACTCGACGGGAACCGTGAACGTGAACTGTGGGTCCTGTCCGGCGACCCTGTCAAGGGGCGCGAAAGAGGCCGCCAGCGCCAGTCCGAGCACCCATAGTTTCGTCGATCGCTTCATGATCGTCTCCTGGCCGTCAGGGTCGAGTTCCCGTGAAACGCAGCGCGGACGTCGTGATGCTCCTGGGTACGAATGGTTCGGGCCGTTGGCCGGTGAACTTGAGGGCCGCCGTGGTCAGGGCCTTCGGTACGAAAGGTTCGGGGCGTTGGCCGGTAAACTTGAGCGCCGCCGTGGTAATGCGCTTTGTCGGAGCCGTCAAGGTGATGGGCGGCGAGTCGAGAAAGACCAGCGCCGGTAGGATCTCCAGCGGAAGGTCGGGAACACGAGTAGTTCCGGTGTTGAACCGGATCGCATACCCGGCACCCGCGCGGGCGGCGCGATCGGCGGTGATCTCGAGTGTGCGATCCAGTCCCGCCTGCCCGAGCTTGGCCGTAACGCCGGTGGCTTTACCCCCTAGATAGAGAACCTGCACGCCGGCCGATTCGAACTGCGGGGGCAGGGGGACGACTGAGCTCGATCCGGCCTCGACCCGGATCGCCGCTGTCGGAAGCGTCGACGTGATGGGCGGCAAGGCGAGGGTCGCCAGCGCGGGTAGGATCTCCAGCGGAAGGTCGGGAACACGAGTGGTTCCGGTGTTGAGCCGGATCGCATACCCGGCACCCGCGGGGGCGGCGCGATCGGCGGTAATCTCGAGAGTGCGATCCAGGCCCGCCTTCCCGAGCTTGGCCGTAACGCCGGTAGCTGGACCCCCTTTATAGAAAACCTGAACGCCGGTCGCATCGATCCGCAGGGGGACGACCGAGCTTGATCCGGCCTCGACCCGGATCGCCGCGGGCGCCTGGGCCGGGACGGCCGCGGGCACCAGGAGCAGCGTGACTACAGAGACGGTTAGGAAAACTCGCATCGAAACCCAATAAAGCAGGTTGGTCTATCCACGTCAACCTATTCACGA
The DNA here is from genome assembly GCA_046262555.1 of Gemmatimonadota bacterium. Taxonomy (GTDB): domain Bacteria; phylum Gemmatimonadota; class Gemmatimonadetes; order JACCXV01; family JAHWKZ01; genus JBHENR01. The sequence continues at coordinate 4,046 of JBHENR010000049.1, forward strand.
AGAAAGGGAGCCGGACGGTTCACGTTGCCACGTCCGAGCGCCGGTGAGAGCTTCCCGGCGTGACGCAGCCCACCCGATGAGCGCCCGCGAGCGGCCCACGATCGTCGCCGCCAACTGGAAGATGCATGCTCCCGACCCGGCCGCCTGGCTGGCAGCCTTCGACCGCGCCCTCCCGCGCGCGGTACGCGCGGTGGCGGGCCTGCGCGTCGTCCTGTTCCCGCCGTTTCCCCTCCTCCCCGCCGCGGCCGGCGTCCTGCCGGCTGATTTCGAGCTCGGCGGGCAGGCCTGCCACTGGGAGCCGGCCGGCGCTTTCACCGGCGAGGT
>JBHENR010000050.1:0-4151 GCA_046262555.1 Gemmatimonadota bacterium
CTCCAGCCACGGCTCGGGAAAGCCCGGCGGCAGCGGCTCGTAGTCCGCGGCGCCGCGGATCGCCTCCACCGCGACGTGCTGCAGAGCCTCCACCCCGCGGTGGTCCAGCAGCTCGACCACCTCGAGGCGGCCATCGGGGGCGATACGGAACCGGACCCGGGTGGCCCAGGCGGCCGTGCCGTAGTAAAACGCGGGCGGCGGGAAGATGTGCTGCTCGACGCGCGCCTTGAGCCGTGACAGGTAGGGGGCGTAGTCCCAGGCGGTAGTATTGAGACTGAACGCCGAGCCGACCTCGGCCCGGGTCAGGCGCTGGTCCACCCTGGGCTCGGGCAGCGCACCGGTTGCCCGGCGGCCGATACCCTGACGCGGAATGGCCAGCCGCTGATCGGGGGTCAGGCTGTCCGGGCGATCCAGCAGGCCATCCGGCGCGCGCGCCGCCGGGGTGCGCAGCGCGAGGTCATCCCGGCGGCCCTCCGCCGACGGGACCGGCGACCGGCCGGCCTGGAACGCCGCTCCCGGCGGCCGGTCCACCGATTCCGGCTGACTGGCCTGGGCGGCGGCCGCGGCCAGCAGGCGCGTCGGCCGCTCGGGCGGCGCCGCCGGGGCCGGCGGCAGCTCGATGAACTGGTACGACTCGCCGCTGGGAGTCGTCGGGGCGGGGGCCGGCGTCGTCGCCGCCGGCGCCGACGGCGCGAAGACGCCCCACTCGGTCCAGAGGGGCAGCACGATCAGCCCATGAAAAAGGAGCGAGAGCCCGAACGCCCGCATCGGGAACCGCGAGCGGCCGAGCGACTCCGACAGCAGAATGGGAGCAGGCATCACCGGGAATATACGCCGGCCCGGTCAGGTGTTCGCCGTCAGCTCCCCCGCACCAGGGCGTCGAGCCGGGTGACGGCCCGATGCTGCCGCAGCGTATTGGTGGCGCCGGTGGCGAGCGTCGCAGCGTCGGCCGAGACCATCACCAGAAACGACGCGCCGAACCAGATCCGGATGGCGAGCTCGCTCACGAAGGCGAACAGAGCCAGAGTGACAACGTGGGGTCCGACGAACATCCACGCCCGCCAGGCGAGCTGGGCGCCGCGGCCGCGCCGCTCCCGCCACCGCTCGCGCCGCTGGGCCCCCAGCAGGCGCGCCCCCAGCACGGCCGGGGCGACGGCAAGCAAGAGCGCCAGCGCATAGACGGCCGTCACCGGCAGGAAGAGCCACTCCTGCCACGGCCCGACCAGGTCCAGCTCCCCCATCGCGCGCCGGCGGTAGACCTGCGCCTGGTAGGCGTCGAACCAGCGGAAGTGGTGCAGGGTGTAATCGCGGGCGGCGTTCAAGCGCTGGATCCGCCCCGTCGCCGCCGCCTGCTCCGTCTCCGGCAGGCGATCGGGATGGATCTGCTTCGCCCGGCCGCGATAGGCACGGTGGATATCGTCCTCCGCGACGGGTGGCGTCAGCCCCAGCAGTCGCAGCGCGTCGCGGTAGGCGACATCGTCGTAGCCCGTTCGCTCGCCCGGCGGCAGCGGACGCCGGGTGGTCATGTCGGCGGCGGGAGGTCCGGTACGGTTGTTCCGGGGCCGGTTACCCGACCGGATTCGCCCTCCACGCCGTCCGTTTCGTCGTTGCGGTCGCCCTGCACCTCGGGACCGCCCTCGCCACCGCCGGGCTCCGGCATGTCGAGGAAGTACGAGCGGCACGCGCGGTCGAGCAGCGGAATCGCCAGCGTCGGCGTCACCTGCAGGAACCGGGCGGTGTCCACCAGGTGATCGAGCACGTCGCGCGGGTGGCAGGACCGGGGACTGATCCCCAGCCGGGTGTAGTACTGGGTGAAGATGTGATCCACCCGGGTCGCGTCGTAGGGAATCTGCCGCGCCACGCAGCAGCGCCGGAAGATCTGTTGATATTCCGCATACGTCGGGTTCGGCACGTTCATCTTGTAGTGGATCCGCCGCAGGAACGCTTCGTCCACCAGATCGTTGGGATCCAGGTTGGTGGCGAAGATCAGCAGACAGTCGAACGGCACCGGGAACTTGTGGCCGGTGTGGAGCGTGAGGAAGTCCACCCGCTTCTCGAGCGGCACGATCCAGCGGTTCAGCAGATCGCGCGGCCGCACCCGCTGGCGCCCGAAGTCGTCGATGATCAGCACCCCGCCGTTCGCCTTCACCTGAAACGGCGCCTGATACAACTTCGATTGTGGATCGAACTCCAGGTCGAGCTGCGACAGGGTCAACTCGCCGCCGGTGAACACCACCGGCCGGGTGACCCGGGCGAAGCGGTGGTCATACAGCGGCGTCGCCCGCAGCCAGGACGCGTCGGTGCCGCCCGCCTCGGGCTCCGGGTCGGTGGGCGGGCGGTGATAGACCGGGTCGTAGACCACGATGATCTGGCCCTCCACGTCCACCGCGTAGGGCACGAAGATGTCGCCGCCCAGCATGCGGGCGATCGACTCCGCCAGGTTCGTCTTGCCGTTGCCCGAGTCGCCGTAGAGGAACATCGACTTGGCCGAGTTGATGGCCGGCCCGAGCTGCTCGAGGAACGCCGGATCGAGGACGAGGTGGCTGAACCCCTGGCGGATCGCGTCGCGGGTTACCCGCACGTCGCGAATCGACTGCAGCTCGATCCACAGCCGGTACTGATCCAGCGGCACCGGCGCCGGCCCCACGTACTGGTTAGTGGCCATCGCCTCGCGGGCCCGCTCGCGACCCTTGCCGGTCAGGTCGAAGAGGTAGCCGCCCCGGCTGTGGCCCTGGGCCCCCCGCACCTCGACCAGTTGGCGCTGCTGAAGATCGAGTAGCCGCACGTCGAGCAGGTCGAACGGGAGACGGATGGCGTCACAGAGATGCTGCCCGGTCCGAGCGCCCTGGGCATACAGCGTCTTCAGGATCAGCTCGGTGAGCGCCTCGGCGGAGAGGCCGGTGTCGGCGAGTGATCCGGGCACCGGTGGCGCGAAGGGGGCCTCAGCCGGCGTCGGCAGGCGCTCCGCGGCGGCGTGGCCGGGGCTCATGGCTGCCACTCCAGCCGGTCGCCGATCGTGGTGCCGGTCTCGGCCAGCGTGCCCGCCGGGAGCTCGAGCGCGCGGCGGGCGGCGCCGTGCCAGTGCGTCCGCGCGCCGGGGACCAGTTCGCGATAGAGCGCCACGACCTCGCCTTCCGCGTCGAGCAGGGCCACGTCGAGGGGGTACGTCATGCCGTACATATGGACCGCGCGGCAGGGACTCAGCAGCAGCCCGCCGCCGGGCTCGAGCCGGGGCCGCCCGATCAGGCCGCGCAGCCGGGGCCACCAGGCATCGGCCACCCCGATGGCCGATCCCAGGACGCGACCGCGGGTGGCGTTGACGACGCGCACCGTTTTCACATCAGCTCCTTCATCTGGTCCATGATATGGAGCACGGCGGGTCCGAGAATCACCACGAACATCGCCGGGAAGATGAACAGCACCAGCGGGAACACGAGCTTGATGGTGGTCTTGGCCGCCGCCTCCTCCGCCCGCTGGCGGCGCTTGGTCCGGAGCGTGTCGGAGTGGACCCGGAGCGCGGTGGCGATCGAGGTGCCGAACCGGTCGGTCTGGATCAGCATGGCGGTGAGCGACTTCAGGTCCGACACGCCGGTGCGCTCGCCGAGATTGCGCAGCGCCTCGTCGCGCGGCGTGCCGGCCCGGATCTCGAGGTTGGTCAGCATCAGCTCCTCGCTCATCCGCTGGCTGACGTGCTCCATCTCGGAGGAGACCCGGACCAGCGCCTGGTTGAGCCCCAGGCCCGCCTCGACGCAGACTACCAGCAGGTCGAGCGTGTCGGCGAGCGCGTGCTGGATCTCGCCCTGGCGGGAGCGGATCTTGCGCTTGATGATGTAGCGCGGCAACACCCACCCCATCAGCCCCGCGCCGGCCGACGCCAGCGCCACCGACGCCGGGCTCGCGCCCACCAGCGAGCCGACGAACAGTCCCCCGCCCACCAGCGCACCCACCAACAGCAGCCGCAGCGCGAAGTAGATCGCCACCGCGCTGGTCCGTCGGTAGCCCGCCTGCATCAGCAGTTGCTGGAGCTTGCTCCAGTCCACCCGCCGCGCCGCCACCCGCTCGCCGAACGACTCGAGGATCCCCTCCAGCCGCTCGCGCTTCGCCTGCCGCAGCCGGCGCTGGATGGCGTAGTGGCTCGCCGCCCCCGCCTC
>JBHENR010000051.1:0-5971 GCA_046262555.1 Gemmatimonadota bacterium
CCTTCCCGGCGGCCTCGCGCGTGGCGACAGGCTTGGCGTCGGTCGTCCAGACGGGCAGGTCGGCGTCCCACCCCGCCGGCAACTCGCCGGTCTGCGCCAGCTCCCACTCGGCGGCGAGGTCGGGGTGTTTCTTGGTGTAGCCTGCGAAAACTTCATCCCACGCCGCGTGGGCGACTTTCCCCGCCCCGACCGCCGCACCCAGCTGCTCGCGCGCCTCCGACGGCACGTAGAAGGAATGGTTCGGCCACTCCCAGCCGAGCGCGGCCTTGGTGAGCGCCAGCTCGTCGGCGCCGAGCGGTTCGCCGTGCGCCTTGTGCGAGCCCGCCTTGTTGGGCGAGCCGTAGCCGATCGTCGTCCGGATGAGGATCAGGGTCGGCCGTGAGGTGTCGGCGCGGGCGGCGGTGACGGCGGCGTCGAGGGCGTCGAGATCGGTATTGCCGTCTCGCACGGTCAGCACCTGCCAGCCGTACGCCTCGTAGCGGGCGCCGAAGTCCTCGCTGGCCGACTGGCTGAGCGGCCCGTCGAGCGTGACGTTGTTGGCGTCATAGAGGTAGATCAGCCGGCCCAGCTTGAGGAACCCGGCCAGCGCGCTCGCCTCGGCGCAGATCCCCTCCATCAGATCGCCATCGGAGACGAGCGCATAGGTGAAGTGGTCCACGATCGGGAAGCCGGGGCGGTTGAAGTAATTCGCCAGCCACCGTTCGGCGATCGCCATGCCGACCGCGTTGGCGGAGCCCTGCCCGAGCGGGCCGGTGGTCGCTTCGACCCCGCGAGTCTGGAACTGCTCGGGGTGGCCGGGCGTGCGGCTCTCCCACTGGCGGAACTGCTTGACGTCGTCGAGCGAGAGGTCGTAGCCGGTCAGGTGGAGCAAGGCATACAGCAGCGCCGAGCCGTGGCCCGCCGACAGCACGAACCGGTCGCGGTCGGGCCAGAAGGGATCGCGGGGGTCATGCCGCAGATGACGCTGCCAGAGGACGTACGCCATCGGCGCGGCACCGAGTGGCAGCCCGGGGTGGCCCGAATCCGCCGCCTGCACCATGTCGACGGCGAGCGCGCGAACCGTGTTGATGGCGAGGTGGTCGAGCGCCGTGAACCCGCCAGTTGCGGTGCCCGCTGACGCGGTGCGCACCGTGCCGCTCATCGCGCCGGCAACGTGCCGATGATCGGCCCCTGCGCCTGCTGCAGCCGCTGCGCCGTCGCCTCGGCTGCTCGCATCACGCGCAGCATGTTGAGACCCAGAATCTTCCGGATGTCATCGTCGGAATAGCCGCGGCGGATGAGCTCCGCGATCAGGTCCGGAAACGTCGCCACGCTCTCGAGCCCCACCGGCACCGAGCCGATGCCGTCGAAGTCCGACCCCAGGCCGACGTGGTCGACGCCCGCGAATCGCACCAGGTGATCGACGTGATTGGCCACCTGGACGAGCGTGGCGCGCGGCGGGGGGTGCGCGGCGACCGAATCCCGGTAGGCCGCGCGCGCTCCGGCGGTATCAGAGGCGAACGAGACCCGTAGCCGGGCCTCCAGCGAGTCCATCGCCTCGTCGTAGTCGTTGACTTCCTGGCTGATAAAGGCGGGAGCGAAGTTGACCATGACGATGCCGTCGTTTTCGCCCAGCCGGCGCAGGATGGCGTCGGGCACGTTGCGCATGTGATCGCTGATCGCCCGCGCCGACGAGTGGGAATAGATGACGGGCGATTCCGAGATCGTCATCACGTCCATCATCGTCGAGTCCGACACGTGGCTGAGATCCACCAGCATCCCCAGCCGGTTCATCTCGCGGATCACGTTCTCGCCGAAGGGGGAGAGGCCCTGGTGCTGCGGCGCGTCGGTGGCGGCGTCCGCCCAGGCGTGGGTTCGCCAGTGGGTGAGGGTCATGTAGCGCGCGCCCAGCCGGTAGAACTGGCGCAGCACGTCGAGCGAGTTCTCGATCGCGTGGCCGCCCTCGATGCCGATCAGCGCGGCGATTTTGCCGACCTCGTGGGCGCGCTCGATGTCCGCCGCCGTGGTCGCGAACGCGAACGTCTCGGGGTAGCGGTCGGCCAGGCGCCGGATGATGTCCATCTGCATCAGCGCGAAGCGCGCCGACTCGTTGGTCTCCATCCGGTCCGACGGCACGTAGGCGGCAAAGAACTGGGCCCCGACCAGCCCCTCCCGCAGGCGGGCGATGTCGGTGTGGAGCGAAGGCTGGGCCTCTGCGATATCGAGCGCGTCGAAATCCCCACCGACCTTTTCGCGCAACTCCCACGGCAGGTCATTGTGGCCGTCGATCAGCGGCACCTCGCGCATCAGCGCGAGCGCCCGGGAGCGGGGGTCGCCGGAGGCGCCGGGACCGGGGCCGGCGGCCGATCGTGACGCGCAGCCCGCGGCCAGGACGGCGGTGAGTCCCAGCATGAGGAGCCGGAGCGCAGCCGGCCTGGAGCAGGGGGAATGCGACATCTGTAGGCGTTCCCTACGTGGCGATCCGGACGATGAGCAGGAGCAGCAGGACGATGATGACGGTCGTCACCTGGATGGCGACCCGGCCACCCTGGAGCTGTTGGTCGATGGCCTGCGCCTGGGTGGCGGCGCGCGCCAGCTCGGCGCCTTCGAGCGATGCGATGCCCGCTTCGACGGTGGCGAGGTTCACCCGTCCGATGCGGGCCGCGGTGACTACGGCGTCACGGTGGAGGACCTGCCGCAGGACGGCGCGGTGATGGGCGTCTGTCTCCGCCTGGGCGAACTGATCCTGAGCGTGCGCCAGTGGGGCGCACGCCAGGACCGCGACAATGGTGAGCAGGGAGACGCGAAGCCGATGCGTAGGCGGCCCCGCTACAGAACGATGATGAGGAGCAGCAGCACCAGCAGACCGATGATGATCGTCGTCGTCCGGACGGTGAAGACCTCGTCCTTATTGAGTTGGTTGTCGATCGCTGCCGCCTGTTGCGCGGCGCGGGCCAGTTCGGCGCCCGTGAGCGAAGTCAGGCCGGTCTCGATCTGCGCCAGGTCGATGTGGGCGACGCGCGCCGCCGAGACGACGGCGTCATGTTGCAACAGCTGCCGGACCGTCGCGCGGTTAGCGGCGTCGGGGTCCACCTGAGCCAGCTCGATCGTGACGGGGGCTGCGGGAGCGGGAGCATCCTGCGCCATCGCGCTGGCGGCGAGGCCGAGCAACAGGGCGCAGGTCAGGACAGGAATCCAACGTGTGAAGCGCATTACCAGCCTCCTCGGGTCATGAGTTCGCGGCCCACTTCCTCGCGCGTTAGTGTACGGCGGCCCCTCAGGCCGGGCAAGACGCGGCGGGGCATTCGCGCGCTCTGGAAGGCTCGAAAAAAGGGGTCTTGACAGACCCGAAAAAACACCGAAACTGTACGCCATGCGCGAACTCGACATGATCCCCGCCGTCCGCGGCCGCGGCACGGCCGAAAATCCCGCTAATCGGTTCGATCCCATCGAGATTGAGCGCGACGCCTGGACCCATGAGGATCCGGGTCCGGCCACCCGGTTCTACCGCGACACCACCAAGTCGATCATCACCACCAACAACAGTCCCGACGTCGGATTTGACGCAAGTGTAAACCCATATAGGGGTTGCGAGAACGGTTGCAGTTATTGTTATGCCCGCCCCGGCCACGAATACTTCGGCCTCTCCGCCGGGCTTGATTTCGAAACAAAAATTTTTGTGAAAGAAGACGCCCCCGAGCTGCTGCGGAAGGAGCTGAGCTCGCCGCGGTGGCAACCGAAGGTGCTGGTGATGAGCGGGGTGACCGATCCCTATCAGCCGGTGGAGCGGCGGCTGCGCATTACCCGCCGCTGTCTGGAAGTCCTCGCCGAGGCGAGAAATCCGGTCGCGATCATCACCAAGCGGCATCTGGTCACGCGGGACAGCGACCTGCTCGGCGAGCTGGCGCGGCACCGGGCGTCGGCAGTCAACCTCTCGATCACGACGCTCGACCAGAATCTCCAGCGGGTGATGGAGCCCCGCACCTCCACGCCCGAGCGGCGGCTCGACGCCATCCGGCGGCTGACCGAGGCCGGCGTGCCGACGGGGGTGATGGTGGCTCCAGTGGTTCCCGGGCTCACCGATCACGAGATGCCGCGGATTCTCGAGCTCGCGGCGGAGGCTGGCGCCACCCGCGCCGGGTATGTGATGCTGCGGCTCCCGTACGGCGTGAAGGATCTCTTCGAGAGCTGGCTCGCGCGACATTTCCCCGATCGCAAGGAGAAGGTGCTCAATCGGCTCCGCAACCTGCGCGGCGGCAAGCTCTACGATGCCCGCTACGGGATCCGCGGCCGGGGCGAAGGCCCGTTCGCCGAGCAGGTGGCACAGATGTTTGAGGTGGCCTGTCGCAGGGCGGGGCTCAATCAGGGGTACCGGGAGTTGTCGACGGCGGCGTTCCGCCGCCCGCGGGTGGGGTGTCAGCTGGGGATGTTCGAGGAGCTGTAACGGGGTTCCAGGGGCAGGACATTCATCTGGACATAAACCGGGACAAAAAGCGCTCGATAATTTTATATCGTATTGACCTGACTTAATTTAAAGGCTAATTTGGATGGACATGAAGTCGTCCAATACCCACCCCTGGATTGCCTTCCACTTCGATTTCGCCTGGCTTGAGCCCCGCCACTGGCTGATCCTGGGAGAGGCGAGCTCCAGGATCGAGCACATCATCGGGACCCCCCTCATCAAACACGTGGAAGAGAAGCTGAACCGGATCTACGTCGCGCGGGGTCTCCAGGGATCGGCGGCGATCGAGGGCAATACGCTGACCGAGGAGGATGTGCAGCGCCGTTTGGCGGGTGAACTCGAGTTGCCGCCATCGCAGGCGTATCTGGGTCAGGAAATCGACAACCTGCAGCGAGCGTATTACCTCGTGGCCGAAGGAATCCAGGATGCGGATCGTCGTGATCTCACCGAAGAGCAGATCAAGAATTTCAATCGTGTCATTCTGGAGGGCCTCGCGCTCGAGAGCGATGTCACGCCGGGTGTCTACGCCCGACGGCAACACGGCGTGGAGCGGTATCGGGCGCCGTCACCAGAAGCCATTCGTCAGCTCATGCCGCGGTTTGTGGAATGGTTGCACGGTCCCACATGGGAAGCCCTGGAGGGGTTTCCCTTTGCCGCTTCCGTGGTTCGTGCAATCCTCGCGCACTTGTACCTGGCGTGGATTCACCCCTTCGGCGACGGCAATGGCCGAACCGCGCGCCTCGTCGAAGCCGACCTCCTCGCGCGCGCAGGAGTTCCGGCGATCTCGTACCACCTGCTCTCCAGTTATTACAGCCAGACGCGCGTCGAATATTACCGCGTCTTGGCGGCCTCGAGCGCGATCGAAAGAGGGAACGCCATGCTCTTCCTTGATTATGCGCTGCGCGGCCTGGCGGATGGATTGAAGCGCCAAGTCCAGACGATTAAGCAGCAGCATCGGGAAATCATCTGGCATGATTTTGTGCACGCCCAGTTCCGGGGACTGGACACCCCTCGATACATGCGCCTCCGCCGCCTGGCGATCGACCTTTCAGAAATCGGGGTACCGGTCCCCGCCAGCGCCGTGCGGCATATCACTCCAAGAATCGCCGAATCCTATGCGGGCAAGACCGACAAGACGCTCACGCGGGACATTCGCGAACTGCTCACGCGCGGTCTCGTGCGGCGCCAAGGCGACGGGGTTGTGGCCAATATCGAGCGGCTTGACGCCTTCGTACCTCCCGCGCGCCAGCCCTAGAGCGCCGCCCCCGGGATCGCCGGGGGGGCGGAGCCCACCGCCGCCCGCCGGATCAGCAGCGCCTCGACCTCGCGCCGCTCGGCGGGACTCTCCGGCTCCCGCAGGAACCGCACGGCCCGCCCCTCCTTGACGGCGATCGGGATGCCGTCGCGGTAGACGACGCGGTTGCCCGCCAGCGCCGCGATGCGGTCACCCGGCGTCACGATGCCGGCCAGGTTGAGGGGGTCGCCGCCGCTGACCGCGACGAGCGCGCCATCGGGCGCGCGGCGGCGGAT
>JBHENR010000052.1:0-2792 GCA_046262555.1 Gemmatimonadota bacterium
CTCCTTCGGTGGCGCGCCGCAACTGATAGGCGCGCTCCGGGTCCGACTCGCCCGAGATGAGCGTGCTTCCCCGCGGTGCGCTCCGGCCGAACGCCTGGGCGTGCATCAGGAGGTTCTCGCCCATGTCAGCCATGTGGTCGGTGCGCACATTCAGCACGAGTACGTAGTGCGGGCGACAGAACCGGTGGTTGAACACTCGCATGGTGTAGGGCGAGATTGCCTGGTTCTCGAGCACCAGGACGTCCACGCCACCATCCCACCAACGCTTGATCTCGCGGATGTTCTCGTCGAACAGGGCTGCCGGGCGCCGAGGGCGGGCAATGGGATGGGCAACGCCCCGACGGATGGAGACGGGGTCGGATCCTGTGCTCTTGGCATACGTCTGGTACCCGCGTTCGCGGAACTCACGCTCGCACGCGCGCGTGAGGCTCGACTTCCCTCGGGTCCCACTGATGCTGACCCGGATCGGTATGTCGAGGAGGAGCCTGCTGTACCCCCGCCGACCGCGGTAGCTCGGGGGCAGACCGGCGTCGAGACCCTTGCCGGCCTTGGGCGCGGGGTCGATGCCGAAGATCACAGGACACCGGCCAGCCAGAGGACAGCGAACGTGGCCAGCAGGAAGATGAGAAGCCATCCGATGAAGAGCGCCGTGTTCCAGAGCGGCCGGCCTTTACGGTGGAGGTTGTACGCGAAGAGCCCGGGCAGCAACGGCATGAAGATCCCCTGCTGGGACACGTGCAGTACGGCGTTCCCAGCGAAGCTGCTCCAGACGGACAGGATCAGGAACGCGGTGAGCATCCGCCGTCCGTAGATCAGGAACGTCCGGTGAACGACCTCTCCGCCGAAGAACGTGACGAGCGAGGCCACGGCGAACAGGAGGAGCACGGCCAGATCGTCGATGGCATACAGGGCGAGGAACGGCAGCACAAGCACGCCCCCCAAGCGCAGGCCCCAGCGCTCGTAGGCGAGGAACCCCCCGATGATGTACAGCGTGAAGATGACGTTGATGGCGAGCAGATCCAGCTCACCGCGGAAGAGCTCGTCAACGAGGCTCACGGCTCCCTCGGCCGCGACGACGGCGCCAAGGCGTCATCGGTAGCGTCGGGATCGGAGGCGGAGTGGGGACCGGGTGCTTCGTCGTCGCTCGCTGCCTCCCGCCGTGCGTCATCGCGTGACTCACGCGCCGACCACGTCTCTTCGCCGTTGGGGCTGTCGCGGTTCGCCATGGCGTGTGCCGATATCCGGATGCGCTCCAGCGAACGGGCGACAAGGCCGATCTCATCATGGCGGTGGATGTCGACATGGCTTTCGAGATCGCCGTGGGCGATGCGGTCGGCGTCGAATTCGAGCTGGTCGAGGGGGCGGATGAAGGCGATCCACAGCCATCCGAAGACGAAGATCGTCACCACCGAGATCGCCAGACCGAGCCCGATGGCGGCGGCGCCGCGGCGGGCGCCGATGAACTCCTCGACCGGACGCACGGTCACGACGCTCCAGCCCAGCTGCCCGGCCGGACCGAACCCGCTGGCCGGAGCGAACGCGATCACCTGGATCGCGTCACCGGAGCCGGAGCGGAAAGCCCCGACCTCGCCGCGCGCCGCCGCCGCGGCTGCCTGTTCGAGCTCCGGCCGAGGCAGCTTCTCGAACACTCCCACGCTGGCCGGCGCGGCGAGCACCCGGCCGCGGTGGTTCACGAGCCAGGCGCGGCCGAGCTCGAGTCCCCCCAGCGCGTCGAGCAGGAACTGGCTGCGGTAGTGGCCGACGACGGCGCCGCGGTTGCCGCACGGTTCTGCGATCGCCATACCTGGAGGCGGAGGCGGGCAGAGGCCGACGGGGGCGTACTGAGGAATGACCAGATCCGTCTCGACGAGTTGCGCGTCGTCCATGTCCGCACGTCGGAAGGGCCGGTCACCTCGCAAGAGGTCGGGCCGGGCTTCGCCGCCGACGGACGCGAGGACGGTGCGGCCGGTGTTCATGATGTAGACGGCCTCGTACCGGGCGTGAATATCGCTGAACCGATCGGAGGCCTCTCGCAGGGTGGCATAGTCGTAGCGGCCGATGAGATCGAGCATCGCCGCCAGCTCTTCGAGGTCGACCACACCTTCGTTGACACTGCGACGAAGGCTCTGGGCCGCGTTCTCGGTGACGGACCGCTGTTGGGCCACCACCGCGTCGGGGACGCGGCCGCCGCGGCGCACCTCGGCATAGACCGTGGCCGGCACGGCGATGGTCAGGACGGCGAAGAGCAGGACGCCGACTGCCCACGGCAGCCGCACCGAGCTCGTCCGCCGGGGTCGCGCATCACGCCCCGAGCGGGACGATCTGATTACCCCCGGCGGGGTGTGCCTCGCGTCGAGTGCTGAATCGACCACCAGTGCCTTCGGATAGGAGCAGATCGCCCAGCGACCACCGCCGCCGTTCAATCGCCGCCTTCCGGGGCGGTACGTGCGCGGCTACTGCGCGCGCGCCGTTAGCCTATAGACACCTGTCATTCGAGTCCAGCATTCGTTTGCCGTTATTCAGCGCGGACCGGCGGCGGGCGGGCGGCGTCGAACCACTCCAGCGCCCCGGCCAGCACGGTGCAGGACACAGCTTCGCCTCCGACGCGGGGAGGCAGATCGTCCGCGGGCGACGGCCCGCGCCGGCCGGCGATTCTACAGACGGCGCGAGGTGCGGAACGACCTGGCATACAGCCCGGTGCCATCGAGCACGGACCTGCCGCCGACGTCACCCATCGTGGGACCGTTCACCGTCTTGCGGCTCGATATGAACCGGGGATGTCCCTGTGAGTC
>JBHENR010000053.1:0-5482 GCA_046262555.1 Gemmatimonadota bacterium
CGTTCGGCACGACCAGGATCGTCGCCGTGACCGTACGCGTCAGGCGGCCGTCGCTGACGGAGAGCTGGACGACGTAAGTGCCCACGACGTCGGGCGTGAAGGTGTTGCCCGAGAGCACCGCGGTGCTGCCGGTCGGCCGGGTGATCAGGGTGAACGTCTGAGTCAGCGCATCCCCGTCGGGATCCGAGGCCGCGCTGCCGAGGGTGATCGCCTGGCCGACGATCGCCGAGAGCGGGGCGCTGATGCCGACGACGGGTGGCGCGTTGACGGTCACCCGCACGCTGTCCTTGTCGCTGCCCTGGGTATTCGTGGCGGTCAGCTCGATGATGTAGACCCCGCCGCGGGACGGAATGAAGACAGGCGTCCCCGTGGTCGGATTGTTGAGCGCCGGCGGGCCGCCGCCGGCCGGAACCGCGACGAACTGCCAGGCGAGGGTCGGCGCGGGCGTCCCCGTGGCGCTGCCCTGGAGGGTGACGATCGCGCCCAGGTCCACCAGCTGGTCCACCCCGGCGTTGGCGATCGGCACCAGCGAGGTCGAGGGATTGACAGTGATGCGCACCGTGTCGGTCGCCGTCTGGCCGGTCGAATTGGTTACCGTCAGCCGCAGCTCGTAGGTGCCCGCGACATCAGGCACGAAGCTCGGCGTACCAGTAGTGGCGCCCGTCAGCGTCGCGGCGCTGCCCGCCGGCCGGGTAACGAAGGTCCACGCCAGCGTGACGGCGCCGCCGCCCGGAGTGCTGCCCGAGCCCGAGAGATTGACCGTCCCGCCCAGGGTGAGGGTCTGATCCACGCCGGCGCTCGCCGACGGTCCGCTCGGTGCCGCGTCGCCCGTGACGGAAATCACGGAGAAGTGGGAGATGAGGCCGCGGACGGTCAGCCCGTCGGTTGCCGGCGAGGTGGTGACCCCCGACAGTTCCTGAATTCCCGCCGGCACCATCCCGGCGGTGAGTCCGTCGCTGGCGTACATCGAGATGGTGCTGCGGTCGATTCCGGTCAGCGCCGCATTGGAAATAAAGATGTCGACCGTCACCAGCTTGCTGAACTGCTGGCCGTCGGGCGCAAACCGATAGGCTTGTCCGATGGCGCCGACGGCGCGCAGATCGGCCGGGGTGGCCACCGGCGTGATGGTGATGACGATCTCGCGGGTGAGGGATCCGGAGGGAACCGTGACCCCAGCCTGGTTGTTGGCGCTGCGCACGGTGCCGCCATTGGGGCCGATCGTTCCTGGCGGGTCGATGGGCGGGTCGGTGCCGCCGCCGCCGCCGCCGCACGCGGCGAGGAGGGTGAGCAGCAGGCCGAACAGGAGCCCGGACGAACTGAGCCGGGTGGACATCTGCCGGCGCACGCGCACGGCGGGATTCGGGTCAGGCATCGACGGCATATTTGGCATGAGGTGCAATGACTCCGGCAGACGATGAAGGTAAGTGGCCCCGCAGGCATGAAATAAAGCGCCTCGAGTGCCGAAGGGCAAGTCGGCACCCGATGCTGACTCATTGGAGAGTCACGACCCGGTCCGACCCGCAATCCTGCCTAGTACACCAGAATTGAAAAGTCGGCCCATCGGAGCCACATTCTCGTGACATGACCCCCCTCTGGAAACGGCCCGACGGCACGCCGACCCGCCACCTGGATCCCGATTCGGCCATCGCCGACTATCTGGAAGCCCTCCGCCGGGCGGAGGTTGCGGGCGGCTCGCCTCCCGCCACCGCCCTCAACGGGCTGGGGGACGCCTACTTCGACAAGGGCGATCTCGTCTCGGCAATCGACTACTATCGCCAGGCCGCCGAGGTGTATGCCCGCGAGGGGATGTATAACAACGCCATCGCCTGTTGCCGGAAAATCCGCCGCTATGCCCCCGATGACCCCCAGGTGGGGCTCCTGCTCGGCCGGTTCTACGCCGCCAAGGGCCTCGAGGCCGACGCGCTGGCCGAGCTCGAGTCGCACGCCGAACGGCAGGTGCGGACCCACAATCGCCGGGGAGCGATCGAAGCCCTGCAGGAGATCACGCGGCTGGCGCCGGCCCGGACTGGCCGCCGGGAGCAGCTCGCCCGACTCTACGTGGAGGACGGCCGGCGGGACGCGGGGGCGGAGGAGTATCAGGCCGCGCTCCGGGGCTATCGAGGGGAGGGGGACAGCGCGGCGGCTGAGCGCGTGCGCGCGGCGCTGGCGGAGCTGGGCGCGGCCACCGCCTCCGGCACCCCGATCGCCGCTCCCGCGCCATCGCCGCCGGCCCAGCTCGACCTGACGGCGCGGGTCGATCCGGCGCCGGTCGCGCCGCTCGCCGCGCCCGACCCCGGGCCGCGCTCGGCGAGCCTCGAAATCGAGCGCACCAGCTATGACGACGAGCCGGCCGCCTCACTCCCCGCCGGAATGGAGGGCCCGGCGCTGACGATTGCCCAGGGTGTCGACGACGCAGACAGTCCGCGCGGGGATGTCGGCGGGGATCCGACCAGCGAGCTGGAGGCGGTCGTCGGCCGCGATCCCCGCGCCTATCGGGAGATGATCGCGCTGGCCGGCCGCTACGCCGCCGACAGCCGGCGCGAGCAGGCCGCCCGCTACCTGCTGGCCGCGGCCGAGGGGCTGCAGAACGACCTCCGCTGGCCGGAGGCCGTGGCCGCCTACCGACAGCTCGCCAGTCTCGACCGCGCCACGGTGGAGCATTTCAGCGCGTGGGCCGAATGCGCGCGGCAGACGGGCGAGGCGTCGAAGGTGCTGGAGGCACTGGCCGTCGCCGCCCGCTGGCACCTGGCGCACGAAGATCGGCAGGGAGCCCGGCGGGTGGCGGAGGAGATGCTGCTGGTGGATCCCCACAATGCCGTCGCCTCCGAGGTGCTCGAAAAGGTCGGGACCGCGCTGCCGCCGCACGCCACCTGACCCGATCGCGACGTCCCGCATGACCCCCAACACCCAGTCCCGCACCCGGCGGGGGGCCGAATGCCTCGCCCGCCTGCAGGAAACCGTCCTGCTGGCCGATGGCGCGATGGGGACCGCGATCTACGAGCGGGGCGTCTTCATCAATCATTCCTTCGATGCACTCTGCCTCAGCCGGCCGGACCTCGTCAGCGCCATTCATCGCGAGTATCTGGCGGCGGGGGCCGACCTGCTCGAGACCAACTCCTTCGGGGCCAATCACGCCCGCCTGCTGGGGCACGGCCTGGAGAACCAGGTCGGCGAGATCAATCGGGCCGCCGTCCGGCTGGCGCGGGAGGCGGCCGGGGAACGGGCCTACGTGGCGGGGTCGATCGGGCCGGTCGGGGTGCGGGGTCAGGTAGCCGGCGGCTATGACGCCGATGACCTGACCGCCATCTTCCGCGAGCAGGCCGCCGCGCTGCTGGAGGCGGGCGTCGATTGTCTCATCGTGGAGACGATTCCGGCGCTGCTCGAGATGGAGGCGGCCCTGGCCGCCATTCGCGGCCTCGATTCCAGCGCTACCGTGATCGCGCTCATGACGTTCAACGACGAGGGCGTGACCCAGGCCGGCGAGGGGCCCGAGGAGGTCGCCGAGCGTCTGATGGCTGCGGGAGCGGCGGTCATCGGGGCCAACTGCTCCGTCGGCCCCCGCCCGATGCTCGACTGCATCGTCCGGATGCACGGCGCCCCCGCCACCCTGTTGGCCGCAATGCCCAATGCCGGACTGCCGCAATCGGTCGAGAGCCGCCTGATCTACATGGCGAGCCCCGCCTACTTCGCCAAGTACGCCCGGCGCTTCGTGCAGGCCGGGGTGCGCCTCCTCGGCGGATGCTGTGGGACGACCCCGGCGCACGTCCAGGCGATGCGGCGGGCGCTCGCGGCGCTGCGGCCCCCGACGGCGCGCGCGACGGGCGGCCTCTCCCTGCCCGGCGCCGATCCGGCGAGCGATGCCGCGCTCGAGGAAGCCGGGGACCTGGCTGCGTTACCGACCCCCGATGTGCAGTTCGCGCCGTGGCGCGAGGCCGCGCGGCGGCGCACCGGGGCCACCACCCGACTCAGCCGGTGGTTCGCCGAGCCCGGCCGGTTCGTCACCTCGGTCGAGCTCACGCCCCCCGCCAGCGCCGACCTCGCTCCGCTGGTCGCCGCCGTCGCGGCGCTCCACGCCGCCGGAGTGAATGCGGTCAACATTCCCGAGTACGCCCGGATCTCGCCCCGGGTGACGCCGCTGGCGATCGCGCGCGCCATCCAGGATGCCGTGCCGATCGAGACGATCGTTCACTATTGCTGCCGGGATCGCAATCTGTATGGCATGCAGGCGGACCTGATGGCGGCGCACGCGCTCGGCGTGGGGAACATCCTGATCATCACCGGCGATCCGCCCAAGGCGGGGGAGTACGCCGTGCCGACGGCGGTCTTCGACGTCGATGCGATCGGCTTGACCGGGGTCGCCCGGGGGCTGGTCGACGGGGTGGACGCCGCCGGACGCGCGACCGGGGTTCCACTCGCGCTCCACCTGGGCGTGGGAGTGAATCCCGCCGCGCTCGATCTGGAGCGGGAGCTCGACCGGTTCCGCCGCAAGGTGGCAGCCGGCGCGGCCTTTACGATGACCCAGCCGGTGTTCGACCCGCGCCACCTGGAGAACTTTCTGCGCGCCCTCGGGGAACCTCCGGTGCCGGTGCTGGTAGGAGTCTTGCCGCTATATTCCTATCGCAACGCCGAATTCCTTCATAATGAGGTGCCTGGCATGAACATTCCCGAGCCCGTCCGCGAACGGATGCGGGTCGTCGGCAGCGCCAGCGCGGCGCTCGCCGAAGGGGTCGCCATCGCCCGCGACGCCCTCGATGGCGTGCGCTCCCTGACCGGGGTCGCCGGGGCCTACGTGATGCCGCCCTTCGGCCGTTACGATCTGGCGTTGCGCGTCCTGGGCGGTGACGCGTGAGGCGCGCGCTCCGCGTCGCGCTGGTGCTCGCCGCCGGGCTGGTGCCGGCCGCGGGATTGCGCGCGCAGGACCCGGGTGAGGCCCCGCCCGTGCTGTCGCCCGGCCCGGCGCCGGTGATCAGCATGCCGGGCGAGCTCACGCCCCAGCCGACCGACCTGACGCTCCTGTCGGACCGTCCCTTCGCGCGGTTCGACTACACGCTCGGGCCCGGTGACCAGGTGGACATCTCGACCACCGGCTCGCTGAACCTGCAGTACACGCTCATGGTGACGCCCGAGGGACGGCTGCTCATTCCCACCGTGGGCGTGGTGACGGTGCTGGGACTGAATCTGGAGGAGGCCGAAGCCCGCGTGCGGGGGGCGATCCTGCAGTACTACCGCGACGTCGAGGTGTTCCTTACCCTGACGGGTCTCCGCAGCTTCAAGGTGTTCGTCGTCGGGGACGTGCCGAACCCCGGTCCCCGGCTGGCGTCCGCCGCGACGCGGGTGAGCGAGCTGCTGGCGGGGGTGCAGGTGGCGCCGACAGGCCGCGTGGCGGGACCGGCCCCGGCGAGCGACGCGACCACGCTGGCGGAACGGGGCACGGATCCCACCGCCCTGGTGCTGGCGGGGGACGACCTCGCCCCCCGCATCT
>JBHENR010000054.1:0-3657 GCA_046262555.1 Gemmatimonadota bacterium
GAGGGAGAGGCCCCGGTCAAGGTGCGGGCGCGGGTGGAAGGGCGCGACAGCGATGGCCGCGTCACCGCGCTCACGCTCGATTTCAATGGCGATGGGACGAGCGACGAGACGACTGCGCAGAACGCGCTCGAAGCCAACTGGACCTACGGCACGCCAGGGACCTACGTGATCCGCGCGACGGTCACCGACGACCGCGGCGCCACCACCTCGGCCGTCGCCACCATTACCGTGCGCGCCGCTCCCAACGAGGCGCCCACCGGCTCGTTGACGGTCAACACGACCAGCGGGGACGCTCCGGTGCGCGTGCACCTCCAGGCGGAGGGATCCGACGCCGATGGCCAGATCGTCAAGTGGGAGATCGACGACGATCGCGGATCGGACGGCTTCGCGGAATTCACTCCTGCGCAGGGCGTCGACGTCGAGTATGCGTTCCGGGAGATGCCCTACCGGCCCCGCCTGCGGGTCACCGACAATCGTGGCGCCACGACCACGGTGGTGGGCTCCGCCATCACCGTCTACCGGCCGGTCAGCGCCTCCCGGTCGACGACCGCGTCGACCGGCAACGCGCGCTTCGAGAGTCTCTCGATCGCCCCGGCCATCTGGGCCGACGGGCAGGACCGCCTCCGGTTCTCCATCACGGTGCGCGACGCCGCCGGCAAGCCCGTCGCGGGCGTGCCGCTCCGCGTGCGCTCGCTGCGGCCCGACCTCATTGCGCCGGATGGCACCGATCTCGGCGGCACCCTCACAATCGCGCTCGACGGCACCGTGACGGACGCCGCCGGCATGCTGACGGGCGCCCTCACGACCACGACGAGCAGCCGCGTGTTCGCGGCGCCGAGCCCGGGCGTGCTGGTGCCCTTCGACCTCAAGGTCGAGGCCGACGTCGGCCACGAGACCTGGCGCCGGCTGCCCGATCTCAGCCGGCTGAACGCCGAGACGGTCGTCTCGGGCACCGTCGGCGACGGCCAGTTCTTCATCAAGCCCCAGGGCCTCACCTGCATCGGCCAGACGGTCGAGATCCACGTCCGCGGCATGCGCCGCGGCGACGCTCCCAGCCCCGGCGGTCCCGCCGCCGGCCGCTACACCGAGGTGCGCTTCTCCCAGAGCGGCGGGCCGCTGCCCGGGATCGTTCCCCTGTCCGGCTACGAGGATTGGCGGACCGACGCCAACGGCTTCATGAAGTTCCGCTATTCCCCGTCGGCGTCGGATTCCCGGACGCTCAAGGCGTGGGTGGATGGCCAGCCGCTCACCATCGATACCGCGCTCGCGGTGGTGCAGTGCTAGCGTAGCAAGGCTTTATCGTTTCCAGGGCTGAGGGGGTGCGGTCGGGGTGGACATCCCTCGAGCGGCCTGCGCTCCGCTCGGCAGCCTCCTCGCCGCTGCGCGGCTGCGGGGTCTGCCTCGACTCCCGCGCTTGACGGCCGCCTCGGGATGCCCACCCCGACCGCCTGCCCTCGACCCCACAAGCGGTACGCATCGCTTCGCTCGCGGCACCACCCCGCGGGCGGCCTCTTCTTTCGGCCGACAGGCGCGTCGCGAGGAAGGGCATATCGGTGGGTGTCGGAGAGGCCGTTCGTCGGTCGAGGTGGGGTGTGTGGTTGTCGGCGGCGGCCGGAGGGAGGCCCCGAGGCGCGGCCGTTGTGCGCGGGAACGAGGGGAGACCCCGCAGGCGGCAGAGCCGCCGAGGAGGCTCCCCGATGTGGAGCGCCGGCCGCGCCTCGGGGCCTCCCTCCGGGCGGACCCCCCAGCCCCTTACACCCCTTCCAGAATCGCCGACGACGGCTTCCCCGACAGCTCCTCGGGCACCCGTTCCCCGAGAAGCGCCAGACACGTCGGGGCGAAATCGAGGGCGTCGAGGGTGGCCAGGGGCCCGCGGCCGCTGATGGACGGGCCGGCGGCGGCGAAGAAGCCGCTGCCGGAGTGATCGCTCCGGCGGTAGAAATCCGGCCGCGACTGTACCACGTCCGCCGCCGGGTGCCGGACCCGCGTCAGGAATCGGCCCGGCTTCCACTCCACGAACAGATCGGGCAGCGCGGCGTGAGCCCCGGCGCCGAAGAGTTCGGTCGTCCGGATGACGCGGTCAACGGCCGGCTCCCGCGATTCCGGGTCCACCAGCAGCGCCAGATCGGCTTCCAGCCGGTCGAGGAGTGCGGAATATTCCGCTCCCGGGTCGACGATGCCCCCCGGTTCGCGGCCGCGCAGATTGACCCGCACGAAGCTGGTATAGGCGCCCGGGATGGCGAACGCGGAGGTGCGGCTCCAGTCGGTGCCCTTGCGGAATCCTTCGGCCAGCAGGCGCTCCCGCCGGGGCCGCGACAGGCGGCGGCTGAGGGCGGCGCGCCAGGGTTCGGGCACAACCCGGCGCGCGAGGTCCAAGGGCTTCCAGGACCCGCCGCCCTGTCCGTTGGGACTCACCTGGTACCCGAGGCGCCGCAGAAAATCCTCGATCAGCCCCGTCGTCGGAAAATCATCCGCCATCCCGACCGACGAGACGACGACCACATCGGCATCGGCCGGCAGGCGCGCCAGGATCCGCCCCCACTCCCGGTCGATCGCTGCGTACACCTCCCGGATGGCGGTTGCGAGTTCCGGCGCTTCGGCCGGGGCGTTACCGCCGATCTCCGGCCGATAGGTCCAGAACTGGTGATTGGCCACGTGGGATTCCGCGAACACGGCGACCGCGAGGTCGATGCCGTCCCGCGCCAGCAGATTCCGGCAGAGGGCGCCCTTCCGGGCGACGCGGTTGAGCAGCGTCTCGCGAATCGCCTGGTCCGTGATGACCCGATTCTGGTGGACCTCGTGCGTCACCAGCGGACCGCCATAGTCCCGCACGATCTCGGCCGCCAGCTCCGACGGCTCCGTCCGGAACGGATAGGCCGCGGGATCCCAGTTGTTGTGCGAGGCCCAGTCGGCGACCTGCAGGCCGTTCAGCCCCGGGAGCGGCCGCACATCGGGCACGTCGATCGTCACCACGCGCCGATCGGACCCGGCCCGCGGGGCCCAGAACGGCGCCACCCCGAGATCATTGCCGGTCGCGCCCCGCAGATCGTACGTGCCGGGCTCCAGTTGCCGAAAATAAAAATACCCATGCTGGCCCCGCGACACGCCGCTGAACAACGAGACCCACACCCCGTGCTCGCTGATCAGCTCCGCCCCGCCCGTTTCCCCCCAGCACCCCCGCTCGATGACCCCCGCGAGCGTCGGCAGCCACCCTTCGGCCGCCCACGTCCGGAGCCAGGCGGGGTCACCGCCGTCGATTCCCAGTACCACGAGGGGTCCGCGCGGCATGGGGGTGAAGATACACAGGTCGAGGGGCTGAGAGGGTGGGGGAGCGGGCGGCTCTGTAGGGAGGCCAGCGCTCCACTTCGCGGAGCCTCCGCGGCGCTGCGCGCCTTGCGGGGTCTCCGCTCGCTCCGCGAAATGGCCTCCCTACAGAGCCACCCGCCCCCCGCGCGCCCAGACCCCAACCCATCCACCTCAATCCGAGCCGCCCGTCCCCCTCCGCGAAGCGAACAGAAACCAAGACCCAGCCCCGCCTGTCGGCCGCGGAGCGAACCTGAATCCGCTCGTTGTGGTATGGAAGTTGGACTCGGCAGGGCGTACTGGGGGATCGAGGATGTTGTGGAGCAGCAGCGGCGGCCGCGGGGGAGCCCCCCA
>JBHENR010000055.1:0-16812 GCA_046262555.1 Gemmatimonadota bacterium
TTTTCCCGCCGGACACTGCCCGCCACCAGCTGCACGACGGCGTCCGGGAAGGCGAAGTCCGACGCATTCTGAATCGTCACCCGGCCGCTCAGCGCGAGCCGGGCGTCGTCCGCCGCCAGCACCGCGACGTAATCGGCCGTCCACGAGAGGCGGTCCGCCAGATAGCTGGCGGTCAGCTCCCGGGCGCCAGTCGGCGCGTCCGTCAGCCGCCAGCGGATGACGGGGTCGAGCGTGAGATGGGGCGGGACGTTGGGGATCTCGTAATGCCCCTTCCACTCCAGGATCAGCCGGTCGCCGACGCGGAAGATGGGGCCCATGGGGGACTCCAGCGTTCCCGACAGGCGCTCCCCGGTGGGACTGACGAGCGTCACCGGACCGCCCAGGCGGCTGGTGAGCACCCCCATCGGCCCCTCGCCGACATCGAACGTCTGGCTGGCGAGGGCGACGGGCTCATCGCCGGCCCACAGCAGCACCGTTCCGGGGTCGAGCGTGCGAGGCACCCCGGCCCAGATGAGCTCCGACCCGCCGGCGAAGGTCACCCGCCGGGTGTCGCGCACCTGGGCGAAGGTGCCGTAGACCGTGACGCCGAGCGACGTGCGATCGGCGGGCGTCACCAGCGTCTGGCCAGTGGCCGGGAGGGCCGACAGGCCCGCCGCCATCGCCAGGGTGAGGAGGGCCTGGGCGAACAGGGAAAGAGTCCGAAACGAGATGCGCATGGACATGGGCTCCTTGGGAGGGCGGGGGGCGAATGGAAACGGCCAATGTAACCGCTGGCATAGCCGCTGGCGCGCGCCGCGTCCGCCTTTCTAGCTTGGCGGCATGCCCCTCATTGGCGCGCACATGTCGACCGCCGGCGGCCTGGAGACGGCCTTTGCGCGGGGCGATGCGCTCGGCTGCAGCGCGATCCAGATCTTCACCTCCAGCCCGCGCCAGTGGGCCGGTCGAGCCCTCACGGACGCCCAGGTGGAGGCCTTCCGGGCGGCCTGGGAGGCCTCGACCTGCGAGGTGTGCTTCGCCCACGACATCTATCTCACCCGACTGGGGACGCGCGACCCCACCATTCTCGGCCGCTCGCGCGCGGCCTTCATCCGCGAGCTGGAGACGTGCCAGCGGCTGGGCCTCTCCGCGCTCGTCTTTCATCCGGTCGGCGACGTCGACGCCGACGAGGGGGCGGTCCTCGACCGGGTCGCCGAATCGCTCAACCGGGTCTTCGAGGCGGTGCCCGACGCGGGCACGCGCGTCTGCCTGGAGACAACCGCGGGGCAGGGCGCGAACGTCGGCTACAACTTTTCCCAGCTCGCCCAGATCATCGCCGGTGTCGACGCCGCCGAGCGGCTCGGCGTCTGTCTCGACACCTGCCATGTGTTCGCCGCGGGGTACGATATCTCGACCGGGGCCGGTTACCGGGCGACGATGGCCGAGTTCGACGCGGTGCTGGGTCTCGACAGGCTGCGGATCATTCACTGCAACGACTCCCAGAAGCCCTGTGGCAGCCGGGTCGATCGGCATGCCCATATCGGGCTCGGCGAGATCGGGGAGACGGCGTTCCGGGCGCTGCTGACTGACCGGCGCCTGCGCGGCCGGCCCGTGGTCCTCGAGACGCCCAAGGAGGACGACTGGGATGTTAAAAACCTCGCCACGCTGCGACGGCTGGCGCAACCGGCGCGGTGAGCGCCCCGTTCCGCCACCCGCGCCGCGGGAGTCTCCTGCTCGGCGTGACCGCGGTGTCGCTGGCGCTGCTCCTCGGGATCTGGGGGATCCGCGGCCGGTCAAGCGATGAACCGTCGCGCGAGCAGTATGCCATCGGCACGGACTCCGCGAACGGGCCTGTCGGGCCGGTGCGTTTCGTGCGAGGGAACCCCGGCTGGGCTGAGCTCTCGGCCGAAGATCGCGAGCGGGCCGCGACGCCGCTCTCGGGCGCCGCGCGCAACTGGCTCGCCCGGAACGGCCCGGTGGTGCACCAGGTCGCGGCCGCGTTCGGAACGTCCGCGGTCGCGCTCGGCGGCCTGGTGGCGGCGGAGCAGACGCTGCTCATGGGCCGCGTCGATGCGCTGGGGGAGCGGGTCTTCGCAGCCGTCTTCGGGGCGGTCCGCCCGGGGGATCTGGATCGCTGGGTGGCGGATCAGGAACGGACGTTCCAGCGGCGGGCGGCGGCCGGCGAGCAGCCGGGCCGCGGCACGGTGCGGAACCCCTACCTATGGACGCTGGGGCCCGCGCAAGTCTCCTTCCGGCTCGCCGTCCGCGCCGAGCCGGCGCTGGCCGCGGCGCAGAACCGCCCCGAGCGATCGCCCAAGGAGGTGTTCACCGCGCTGACCACGACCCGCGGCAACCTCGAGTACGCCGCGCTGCTGCTGGTGGAAGCCGAGCGGGCGTACCGCCGGATCGCGGGCCTCGAGATCGGCGGCAACCCCGGCGTCCTGGCGACGCTCTATCACCTCGGCGCCCCCACCGCGCGGGCCGAGCGGATCGCCGACGAAACCACCACCCGCCGCGCCCGGGGCCTCTCGCCCGACCCGCCGCAGGTGAACTTCTACGGCGCCTTCGTCAACATCCACGCCCGCGAGATCGCCGCCCTGCTGGATCCCAACGCCCCCCGCTGACGGCTACGATTTGGTGAACTTGAGCAGCATCCGATCCGCCTCGTGCCGCCGTCCCTCCCAGAACCCGGTGTGGTCATCGGCCGGATTCTTCAGCAGCTCGCTCGCCTCGACGAAGGTGAAGCCGGCCGCCTTGAACTGACCGATGATCGTCTCCTCGCCCATGCGATGGGTTTCCATGTCGTGACCTTCGGGCGCCCCCAGCCGGACCTCCACGATGCCGACGACGCCGCCGGGAGCGAGCGCGCGATCGAGCGCCGCCAGCAGCTCGGCGGGGTCCTCGAAGAGGTGATAGCCGCGATTGATGAGCACCGCGTCGAGCGCGCCCGTCGGCAGACCGGACAGGGAATCCACCAGCGTGATGTTGGTGGCGGTCGCCAGATCGCCCGCCGCGGTCCGGGCTTCCAATCCGGGGCTGGCCCCCTGCGCGAACACCGTGCCGTCGGCGCCGACGCGCTGACTCAACCAGTAGGTGTAGTAGCCGCCGCCGGCAAACAGGTCGGCCACCTGGTCCCCCGCGTCCACCGCGAGAAAGTCCATCACCGCTTCGGGCTTCTCGCCCGCGTCGCGGGCGGCGTCGGTCGTCCGGTTCGGGACCTCCTCGGCCGCGCCGGAGTCGGCGGCGGTGGAGTCCACGACGGCCACGTCGACATCAGCGTCCTGGTCGCCCTGACAGGCGGCGAACAGCGCGAGACTGGAGCAGGCGAGCAGGGTGAGCAGGGCCAACGGGCGCATGGGGTGATCCTCCGGACAAGGGGACGGGGGGACGGTTGAGCCGAAACGTAATGGGGCGATTACTTTCGGCCCATGCCGCTGAAGGTCAACGAAATCTTTCATTCCATTCAGGGGGAGTCCACCCACGCCGGGCGGCCCTGCGTGTTCGTGCGCCTCACCTACTGCAATCTGCGCTGCACCTGGTGCGACACGACCTATGCGTTCTTCGAGGGCGTCGAACGGTCGCTGGACGACATCGTGGCCGAAGTCACGGCGTTCGGCTGCACGCTGGTCGAGGTGACCGGCGGCGAGCCGCTGATCCAGCACGAGACGGCCGACTTGCTGCGGCGGCTGCTGGATGCCGGGCTCGAGGTGCTGCTCGAGACGAGCGGCTCGTGGCCCATTGACAGGGTGCCCGATGGGGTCCGGATCATCATGGATTGCAAGGCGCCCGGCAGTGGCATGGTCGGGCGCAATCGGTGGGAAAACCTGCGCCTCCTTGACGCCGACGATGAGGTCAAGTTCGTGCTGGCCGACCGGGCCGACTACGAGTGGGCGCGGGGCATCGTCGGGGAGCACGACCTGACCCGCCGCCACGCGGTGCTGTTCGCCCCCGTCTTCGGCGCGCTCGACCCGCAGCAGCTGGCCGAATGGATTCTGGCCGATCGCCTGGGCGTCCGGATGCAGCTCCAGCTCCACAAGCTGATCTGGTCTCCCGCCACGCGCGGCGTCTGACGTCCGAAACGGCGCGTCGGGACGAGGCCGCGCGCCTCGACGGCGAGATCCTCGCGGCCATCGGCCGGGGATGGAGCGCCCCGCTCGATGACGCCGCCTTCGACGAGCTGGCGCGCGCGATCTTTGCCCATCAGTTCCGCTTCCACCCCGTTTACCGGCAATTCTGCCAGCTCCAGGGCGTGAGCGCGCCCGCCGACGTCGCCTCGTGGCGCGAGATTCCGTCGGTCCCGGCCGGCGCGTTCAAGGTCGGCCGCTGGGCGACCTTTCCGCCGGCCGCCGAAGTGGCGGCCTTCGAGACCTCGGGGACGACGCAGGGCGCGGCCGGCCGACACGCGTTCGACACCCTGGCGCTCTACAATGCCGCGATCGTCCCGGCCGCGCGCCGTCTTCTCGTGCCTGATCTGGAGCCGGGCGGCCGCATGCGGTGCCTGTTCCTCACGCCGCCGCCCGCGGCGGCGCCCGCTTCCTCCCTGGTCCACATGTTCGCCGTCTTTCGCGAAGTCTTCGGCGCGGCCGAGAGTGCCTACCTTCCGGCGGGAGAGCGCGCCGGCCGCCAGGCCGCGGCCCAGGCGCTGGCGCGGGCGCTCGAGGCCACCGTCCGGAGCGGGGAGCCGGTGCTGCTGGCCGGCCCGGCGCTGGCCTTCCGTCACGTGCTGACGGCCTTGGGCGACCGCCGCTGGGAATTGCCGGCCGGCAGTCGCGCCATGGTGACGGGGGGATTCAAGGGCCGCCGCGCCGACGCGGAGCCGGACCAGCTGGCGGAGGATCTCGCCACACGCTTGACCATTCCCCGGACCCACCAGGTGCCCGAGTACGGCATGACCGAGTTGTCGAGCCAGTGTTACGGCGCGGGCCTGCGGCAGGCGCTGGGGCTCGACGTCGCTGGCTCCGTGGGCACGTTCCTGCCGCCGCCCTGGATGCGCGTCCGGGTGGTGGAGCCGCTGACGGGACAGGAGCTGCCCCCGGGAGATCCCGGGGCGCTGGTTTTCACCGACCTGGCGAATCGCGGCAGCGCCGTGATGCTGCAGACGAGCGACCTGGGGATGGCTGATGCGGCCGGCTTCACGCTGGCGGGCCGGGAGCCGGGCGCGGAAGCGCGCGGCTGTTCGCTGGCCGCGGACCTGTGGCTGGACGCGCCGTGATCCGTTCAGCGGAGGCTGCCGCCGCGCGCTGCCGGTCGCTGGTGCAGGCTGGCTCGGCGCTGGCGGTGCGCCCGCTGGACGAGGTTCTGCGTGCCCTTGGTGCCGCCTGCGCCCGCTGGGCGAATCCGCTCGACCCTGACAGGCAGGCGGGGGAAGCCGCGCTCGCCGCCCATTGGGGAGTCGACCGGGCGGCGATGGCAACCGTGCTGGACGCGGCGTTCCCGCAGTGGACCACGACCGCGCTGCGGGGGTGGATCGCGGGGGAGCTGGGGGACCCGGCCGTGCTGGAGGGATTCGCCCCGTCGGGCGGCGGGCGCCGGTGGGCGAACGCGCCCCGGCTGGTCGTTGCGCTGGCGGCGCGGGGGGTTCCAACGACTCCGGTCGGGGATCTGCTTGCCGCGCTCGTGCTCCGCTCGCCCATCTGGCTTAAGCCCGCCGCCGGCGCCGATGACCTGGCGTCGCGGTTCGCCGCCACCCTCGCCGCGATCGATCCCGGACTGGGAGCGGCAGTCGAAACCGATCCCTTCGGGGTCGGCACGCCCGCCGAGAGCATCGCGCTGGGAGCGGCGGACGTGATCGTGGCCACCGGGCGCGCCGAGACGATCACGGCGCTCCAGTCGACGCTGGCAGCGGCCGGGCGCGGGGCGGCGGGCGACGCGCGCCTCATCGTGCATGGCCCCCGCCTGTCGGTCGCGCTGGTCACGCGCGACGCCCTGGCCAGCGACCACGATGGCGTAATCGAGCGGCTCGCCGATGACGTCGCGTTTGCCGGACAGATGGGTTGCCTCTCGCCGGTTGTCACCTATGTCGAGGGCGATGGCCCCTCGCTCGACGTTCTGGCCGAACCGCTGTGGACCGCGTGCTGCGCGCGGTGGCCCGTCTCCGGCCGCGCCGCGGGTACCCCCGCGGAGCGCACCGCGTGGGCCGCCTGGGCCGCCGTCGCGGCGGTGGATGGGGTAGCCGGGCGCGCGGGGAAGTCATGGGGAGGGGCGGATTCCGGTTGGACGGTCGAGGTCCGCGAGCGGGAGGAAGCGCCGGATGCGCCGCCTATCCCGCGCGTGGTGCGGCTGATTCCCCTGACCGACGCGGCGGACGCCGCGCGACTCTGCGCCGAGCGACGCGGCCTGATCAGCAGCGTCGGGATCGAGGCCTCAGCGGAGCGCGCGGCGGAACTGGTGGCGGGGCTCGCCCACGCAGGGGTGGAGCGCCTCGCGCCGCTCGGCCAGCTGCAGCGCCCGCCTCTCGCCTGGCGGCGGGACGGGCGGGCCACGCTGGCCGAGCTCGTGCGGTGGGTCGACTGGGAGGCCGCTTCGCCGCCGGCTATTCCACCCGCGTGACGTTGACGGCCTGCGGGCCCTTGGCGCTCTGGGTCACTTGAAAATGCACCTGCTGGCCTTCGCTCAATGTGCGAAAGCCATCACCGACGATGTCACTGTAATGGACGAAAATGTCGCTGCCATCCGGACGCTCGATGAACCCGAAGCCTTTCTGGGCGTCGAACCACTTGACCGCGCCACGCTCCGACAGTGCCGCCGGCTTGCCGAACAGGTTCTTGAACATGCGCCCGAGGGAGAAGCCTCCATTGGATCCCATGAATTGACCTCCAGAACGTGCCGAGAAAACGGGTGAGATGAGATTCGCAAGTGACAGTGGAGACTACACTTACGCGTGGCAACAAGTCGCCGGTGAGAGCCTTCGGCGACGACCGGCAATATAGCCGGGCCGGTCGACCGAAGCAAAGCGACGGCCTATACTGCGCGGATGGAACTGGGCGCATGGAGCTGACCGACCAGGAACGGCACCGCCTGCGGGAGCTGGTCGAGCTCGCGCGGCGGGACACTCCCGATGATGCGTTGCTCGCCGGTCTCTCGGCGCGGCTGGCGGCGGGCGGAGGACCCTCCTTCGCCAAGTACGCCGAGGTGCTGGAGTCCCCCGGCACGGCGGACGCCGAGGTCCTGGCGCGCATCCGGGAAGCCGTTCAATCCGCCTCCCGGCTCGCCATCCGCTACAGCGCGCGCTCTTCGGGTGCGACCACCGAGCGCGTGGTGCGGCCTTTCAATGTCCACTTCTACGACGGCCGGGACTACCTCGAGGCGTTCTGCGAGTTGCGAGGCGCCGACCGGGTGTTCGCGGTCGGCAACATCGAGTCGGCGACCCCGCTGCTCGACTGAACGAAATCGCTCGCCGGCTACTCCGCCGGCGCTTCCGCGGTGGCCGGGACGGTCTCGCCGGCGACCAGAGGCGCGGTGTCGAACGAGAAATCCAGTTTCCACGTCCCATCGATCTTCCGGAAGCCGACTGCGTAGCCATGACTCGACGACTGGGTCGCGCCGTCGGTACCCGTCATCGTGAAGGTATACGTGCCCGTTTCGTAGGCGACATCCCCGGAGCTGGAGACGACGCGCCGGTCGGGCACGATCTCGAATGACGGCGTGCCCTCGGCGCTGAATTGCTCGGTGTAGTAGGCGCGGAGGCCGTCGTGACCAGCCGTGACCGTGCCGTCGTATTCCGTCGCGGTGGCATCCTCGGTCCACAAGCCGACCAGCGTCTCGAGGTCCTTGGCGGCGACGGCTTGTGCGTAGGTGTCCGCGAGCGCCTCGATCGCCGCCTCCTCGGCGGCCACGTCGACGACTACCGTCTCTTCGTCCATGGCCCCCGTTTCCTCGGCGGGTTCCTGCGAGCAGGCGAACGCGAAGAAGCCGGTGGCGATGAACAGGAACGTGAGCTTGAGAATTCTCAACATGGAGCAACCTCGGCAGTGAAGGGTAGCGGACGGGGCTTTCCAGCGAACCCTGAAAATAGTGGCCAGCCCCCCGCCCATGTCAAGCGGGCGGCGGGACCCGGCCGGTCAGCCTGGCGGCGCGATAATCGGCGGCACGCCGCGGGGCGCGGCTCCCGAGAGGACCAGGCCGCGCAACAGCGCGGCGCGCTCCGCGGTGGGCGGATGGGTCCGCAGCAGGCCCGCCGCGCGCGCCTCGAAGCTCTTGAGCGGATTGACGATGTAGAGCGGCGCGGTGGCGCGGTTGGCGGCCTCCAGCACCTCCGGATCGGCCTCGATCTTTTCCAGCGCCCGGGCCAGCGCCTCGGGGTAGCGGGTCAGCTCGGCGCCGCCTAAGTCGGCCAGCGTCTCCCGCTGGCGCGATACCGCCGCCTGCAGCAGGCGCGCCGAGATCGGGGCCAGAATGGCGACCAGGATGGCGAGCAGGATCAGCGGGGCGCGGGCGTCGCGATTGCGCGACCGGCGCGGGCCGCCGCCCCACGCCATGTGGCGGACGGCGAAATCCGCCAGCAGCGCGATCGCCCCCACCGTCACCGCGACGAACGTGGTGTAGCGGATGTCGTAGTTGCGGACGTGGGACAGCTCATGGGCGACGACCGCCTGGAGCTCGTCGCGGTCCAGCTTGGCGTAGAGTCCCGTGGTCACCGCGACGATCGCGTGCGCCGGGTCGCGGCCCGTCGCAAAGGCGTTGGGGGCGGAGTCGTCCATCACGTAGAGGGCCGGCACCGGCAGTCCCGCCGCGATCGCCATCTCCTCGACGACGTTGATCAGCACGCGGTCGCGCGCCGGGTCGGCGGGGCGCGCCCGGCTCGCGGCGAGCGTCATCTGCGGACCGCCGAACCAGGTGACGGCGAGCATCCCGCCGGCCAGGCCGGAGGCGAGCGCCACGCCGGCGCCGGCGGAACCGTAATAGGCCCCGAGCGCGGCGCCGAAGACAGCCAGCAGGAGAACGATTCCCAGGGCGAGCAGCGCCGAGCGCCGGCGATTGGCGCGGATCTCGCCGTACAGCCCGTGCGTGGCCACTACCGCAGATCGACCTTGACCGGCTCCCGCTCGGCGTCGTCGGCGGCGAAGAACTCCTGGGCGGTGAAGCCAAGCATCCCGGCGATGAGGTTGGTGGGGAAGGTCTGCAGCTTGGTATTGAACCGCATCACGCTGTCGTTGTAGAACTGGCGCGCAAAGGCGATCCGGTTCTCGGTGCTGGTGAGCTCTTCCTGCAGCTTCAGCACGTTCTCGTTCGCCTTCAGCTCGGGGTAGTTCTCCACCACCGCGAAAAGTTGCCGCAAGGACTGGGTGAGGGCGTTCTCGGCTTGCGCCTGCGCCGCCGGACCCTGCGCCGAGATCGCCCCGGCGCGCGCCTCGGTGACCTTGGTCAGGACGTCCTGCTCGTACTGCATGTAGTCCTTGACGGACTCGACCAGGTTCGGAATCAGGTCGTAGCGCCGCTTGAGCTGGACGTCGATCTGGGCCCACGCGTTCTTGAGCTGATTGCGGAGCGAGACTAACCCGTTGTAGACGAGAATCGCCCAGCCGGCGACGATGATGATGAGACCCAGAACGATCAACAGGCCGAGACCGAGACCGAGCACGCGCACCTCCTGCGGGGGATGATGGGGAATCCTCTCGTGACACTATGGGCCCCCGCTCGCGCTGTCAACGGGATCGCGACGGCCGGTCAACGGCGGGCGACCCATGTAGATTCCGGGTATGGCCATCGTGCGGCAGATCTCCGTCTTCCTCGAGAACCAGCCGGGGCGTCTGGGCGCGCTCTGCGACGTGCTGGCCGACGAAGGGGTCAATATCGAGGCGATCATGGTGCCGAGCGGCACCGACTACGGGATCGTGCACATGGTGGTGGATCGCCCCGACGTGGCGCTGGGCGCGCTGCAGGCGCGCGCCTACCGGAGCTACACCAGCCAGGTGCTCGACGTCCAGCTGGAGGACCGTCCCGGCGCCCTCGCCGGACTGGCGCGGCGGCTGGCCGAGCCCGGTCTCGACATCACGTACGCCTACACGGCGCATGCGGCGCAGGGCGCGCGGCTCATTCTTTCGGTCAGCGACGCCGAGCGGGCGCACTCCCTGCTGGAGCCGGCCGGCTAGCAGGGTCTCAGCCGGGACCGTCGCGCTGCAGGTCGGGGGGGTAGGCGAACCCGGGCGCGGGCAGGCCGACGGTGCACGAGCCGTACACCCGGACCAGGCAACAGAGGCGCCACCCCGCGTCGAGCGCAGCGCCCAGCTGGGTGCGCTCGGCGGGAAGCCTGGCCGAGAGATGCTCCGCTCCGGATTCGATCCGCACCCGGCACGTTCCGCACACCCCCTGCCCGTCACAGTCATGGACGATGCCGACCCCCGCTCGCGCGGCGGCCGCGGTGAGGTATGTGCCCGGCGCCACCGCGACCGTGGCGCCAGCGGGGAGAAAGGTGACTTCAGCCACCGCGGAGCGCGGCGCCGGCGGCGGTCTCGCCGCTCACCACCGCCCCCTCCATGGTCGCGGGCCAGCCGGTGTCGGTCCAGTCGCCCGCCAGATACAGCCCCCGCACCGGGCCGATCGGTCCCGGCCGCAGCCCGATCAGTCCGGGGCCGGTGCGGAACGTGGCGTGGGGCTCCTTGACCACCGCCCAGGCGGTGCGTCGCGCCGCCGCCCGGGCGGGGAAGAGCCGCCCCAGCGCCGCGTCGCAGAAGTCCGCCAGCTCGGCCTTGTCGCGGTCGAGCCAGGCGTCGGCCGCGCTCAGCGAGATGCCGAGGCAGGCCGCGCCACCGGCGGCATCGGCGCCCAGCAGCTGCGTCCGATTGAAAATCCACTGCAGCGGCGAGTCGAAGGTGCCGGCAAAGGCGAGCCCGGTGACGGGACGATCGTACCAGAGGTAGACATTGATGATGGCGCTCGAGCCGATCCGGCCATAGCCGGCCGGAGGCCCCAGCGACGGCGGCAGCAGCCGGTCGAGCGCGCGCGGCGGAACCGCCGCGATGACCGCCGCGGCGGGCAGCGTGGTGCCGTCGCCCAGTTCGACGGCCGGCCCGGCCGCGACATCGCCCGGGGTGGCCGGCCTGATCGACCGCACCCGGGTACTCAGCCGCACGTCGATTCCGGCCGCGGCGAGCGCCCGGGCGCCGGGCGCCCCCAGCGTCTCGGTCAAACCCATCGCCGGCAGCCAGAGCGCCCCCGCGGCGGGGCTCCGCCACAGCCCCTGCTCGAGCAGGAACGCCGCCAGCGGCGTGTTGGCCGACTCGACCGGCGCGTTGAGGGCCGGGCGGATGAGGGGCTCCCAGAAGCGGGCGATGGCCGCGGCCGGCATGCCGCGCCGCGCCAGCCAGGCGCCCAGCGGAATCCCGTCCAGCGCCTCCCGCGCGGCACCGCGGGTGGCGGCCAGCGCGCGGGCGCCGCGGGCCACCGCCAGCCGGCCGCGAAGGCCGAGGTGGCGGTAACTCAGGAGCGCCGCGGCGAGGTGGGCGGGCGCCGGCAGCGGCGCGGCCCCCAGGGTCGCGCACCGACCGGTGCCGTCGAGAATCGGCAGGGCGAGCCGCCGCTGGCGGATGAAGGCGCCGGGCGGCGCGTCGATAGCGGCGAGAAACGCGCGCAGCCGGGCGCAGGCGCCGACCAGCACGTGCTGCCCGTTGTCCACGGTGGCGCCCGCGTCGGGATCGCGAAACGAGAAGGCGCGACCGCCGAGGAACGGGCGCTGCTCGCAGAGGATCACCCGCCGGCCGGCGGCCGCCAGCCGCAGCGCGGCCGCCATTCCCGCCAGGCCGCCGCCGATGACGACCACCGCATTCACGGCGCTTCACTCGCCCACACCGCCCGGCCGGCCGCCGCGAGGCCGCGGACGAGTTTTTCGGCCGGCGGCAGGCGCACCCGCTCGACCAGCGCGGCCCGGGGGGCGGCGGCGACCGACTCGAGAATGCCCCGGTAGACGCCGGCCAGCGCGGCCGGACAGGCCCGGGTGGCGCGGGGAAGGTGCCGGGCCAGTACGGGCCCGGCGGCGTAGCACGCCCGCGCGCGCTCGACCTGGGCGGCGATCAATGCCTCGAAGCCGGGACCCGGCCGCCCCGCGGCCACAGCGGCGGCCGTCACCCCGAACCGTTCGCACTCGTCGAGCGGGAGATACCAGCGGCCCCGGACCGCGTCCTCGCGCAGGTCGCGCAGGATGTTGGTCAGCTGGAGCCCGTATCCCAGCGCTTCGGCGGCGGCTTCCGCCGCGCTCCGGCGGCTTCCTGCCTCGGGGCCGCCGAAGACCCGCAGGCTGATGAGGCCGATGACGCCGGCCACTCCGTAGCAGTAGTGGCGGAGGGCGGGCCAGTTCGCATAGCGCGTGGGGGCGAGGTCGCGGGCCATGCCATCGAGCAGTTCGTGATAGTAATGGGGCGGCACGGCATAGCGGACGGTCGCGTCGGCCAGCGCCGCCCAGCAGGCGTTGGCCGGCCGGCCCGCGAGGGCCCCATCGAGCCGGGCGCGCAACGCCTCGAGTCGCGCGCGGCGCCAATCGGAGGCCTCCGCCGCATCGGCGATGTCATCGGCCGCGCGGCTGAACCAGTAGACCGCGGACAGCGCGCGCCGGCGCGCGGGCGGCAGCAGCCGAATACCGAGCGCGAAGTTGGCGGCGGCGCGCCGGGTCGCGCGCTCGCAGATCGCGTACCCCCGTGCCGCGCGCGCATCGGGCGGATTCATTCTGGCAGCGGCGCCTGACGCCGCCATCCGCGGATGATCTCGGCTCGCGCGATGGCGCGGCGCGCGCGGCGGGACACCTCGGGGCGGGCGCGGAGCGTATCGAAACCCTGCGCCGCGATCGCGTCGCAGATCGCCCAGCCGCCGCGGGTGAAGCCCCGCACCAGCGGCCGCCAGCGCCAGGACAGGTGCGCGCTCAGCGGCCAGCCCCGCCGCAACCAGTCGCGCGCCGCGCCCACCTGTTCGGCCAGCAGCGCCTGCAGCGCGGGCGAGGCGGTGGCCCGACCCAGCTCGACCATCGGATCCACGCCGTGCCGCGCGCAAGCGTCGAGCGGCAGGTAGCAGCGGTCCTGCGCCCAGTCGCGGCGCAGGTCCTGCCAGAAATTGGCGAGCTGCAACCCGATGCAGGTGGCGTCCGCCATCGCGCCGAGCGCGGGAGTGGCGCGGCCGGCGACCCCCAGGACCATCCGCCCGACCGGGGTCGCGCTGTGCTCGCAGTAATCGAGCAGCTCGGCCGTGTCGCGGTAGCGGAAGGTCGTCTGGTCGCGGCGGTTCGCTTCGATCAGTCGCCAGAAGAGCGTGCCTGGCAGGCCCCGGCGCCTGACGGTGCGCGCCAGCGCGTCGACCACCGGGTCGCGTGGCGCCGCGACCGCCGCGAACCGCGCCGTCACCGCCTGCCGGGCGTCGGCGAACGCCACCCGCAGGGACGTCTCCCAGGCGTCGAGCGCGGCCAGCCGATCGCCCGGCCACTCGTCGCCCAGGTCGTCGGTCGTGCGGCAGAAGGCGTAGATCGCCGCCAGGTCGCGTCGCTCGGCGCGCGGCAGGAGCGGCGCGGGCAGGGGAAAGTTTTCGTAGTGGGTGCGGGCGAGCGCGGCGCAGACCGCGTCGGCGGCCGGCAGGGCGTTGTCGGCGCTCATCACGGCGGAGGAAACGTACTATCTTGGCGCCGTGCTGACCGCGTTTATCCTCCTCGACGCTGCGCCGGCCGCGCCATGACCCGGCGGCCCTCGACCGGCCGCGCCACGTTGATCGTTATGTTCGGAATCGGCGTCAGCCGCGTCTTCGGGCTGGTGCGCGAGCAGGTCGTCGCGTTCTACTTCGGCCGCGCCGCCGTCTACTCGGCGTTCGTCGCGGCCTACAAGATTCCCAATCTGGTCCGCGTCCTGCTCGGCGAAGGCAATCTTTCCGCGTCGCTGATTCCGGTGCTGACCGAACGGATGCGGGGAGACGATCCGGCGCCGGCCCGGGAGCTCGCGCAACGCGTGCTGGGACTCCTGCTGCTCATCGTGCTGGTGCTCACCCTGGCCGGGATGGCGGCGGCGCCGGCGCTGGCCTGGATCGTCGCCCCCGGCTTCGACCCGGCGCTGCGGGCGCTCGTCGCGCGGTTGATCGTGGTGCTGTTTCCCACCAGCGCGTTCATGATTGTGGGCGCCTGGTGCATGGGGGTGCTTCACGCCCACGGCCGGTTTTTCTGGCCCAACTTCGCGCCGCTGTTCTGGTCGGTCGTTTCGGCGTCGGCGCTCGTCGCCTTCGTCGGGCGAATCGAACTCGACCCGGTCTACGTACTGGCCTGGGGCGTGGTGGGGGGGAGCGCCGCGCAGCTGCTGGTCCAGTTGCCGGCGACGCGGGCCGCGCTCGGCACGCTGCGCCCCCGTGGCGGCTGGCGGGAGCCCGGTGTCCAGCGGGTGGTGGCGCTGTTCCTGCCGATGCTGCTCGGCAGCGGCGTGGCCCAGCTCGCCTCGGTCATCGACATCGAGATCGCCTCGTTCCTGGGCACCGCCAGCGTCGCGACGCTGGCGTATGCCCAACGCTTATATTTGTTGCCCCTGTCGCTGTTCGGGGTGGCGATCGCCCAGGTGGCGCTGCCGGCCCTGGCGCATGAGGGGGCCGAACGGCCGGCGGCGATCCGCGCCGCGCTGAGCACGGCCTGGCGGCGGATGGCGTTCCTCACGTTACCGGCGCTGCTGGTGCTGGTCGCGTTCGGTTATCCCGCCGTCAGCGTTCTCTTCGAGCACGGCCGCTTCGAGGCCGCCGACAGCGCGGCGGTCGCCCGGGTCACCGCGGCCTACGCGGTGGGGCTGCTCGCCTACGGGTCCGTCCGGCTGTTCGCGGCCACCTTCCACGCCGTCCAGGACACCCGCACGCCGGTGCGCATCGCGATCGGCGCGCTGGCGCTCAACGTCGCGCTGGGTGTCGCCTTGGCCTTCGTGCTCGGCACGCCCGGCATCGCGCTGGCGGCGGCGCTCGCCGCCACCGTCAACGCGGTCCTGCTCGGCCGCCGGCTGCGAGGGCGGCTGGGCGGATGGCTCGACCCCGCGGTGCGCCGCGACCTGGCGCGAATGGCCCTGGCGCTGGCCGTTGCCGGCGCGTCGGGCGCCTGGCCCTACCTCTGGATGATGAGTCGCTGGTCCGGCTGGGAGTTCCTGCCGCGGTTCGGCGCGACGGCCGCGCTCTACGGCGGAATCGGCGTGATCTACCTGGGTACGGCGCGCGCGCTCGGGGTTGCCGACGCGCGGACGCTGTCCCTGCGCCACAAGGAGCTATAGCCTCCTGAAGGACACTTTCTCAGTAGGGCGCGGTATATCTTCTCCCGATGCGCAGACCACCCGACCCCGCCGCCCTGCGCGACACCGCCGCGCGCCTGCCCCGCCGGCCGGGGGTGTATCTGTTCCGCGACGCCACCGGCGAGATCCTCTATGTCGGCAAGGCCCAGGACCTCCGGTCCCGGGTTCGCAGTTACCTCCAGACTGCCAGCGCGCTCGAGCCGAAGACCCGCGTCCTGATGGTGCACGCGGCGGCGGTCGACTACCTCGTCACGACGTCGGTGATCGAGGCGCTGCTGTTGGAAGCCAACCTCATCAAGGAGCACAACCCGCGCTACAACATTCAGCTGCGGGACGACAAGTCGTACCCCTACATCAAGGTGACGCTGCAGGAGGATTACCCCCGCGTCTACGTCACGCGCCGGGTCGTCGCCGACGGCGCGCGCTACTTCGGGCCCTACACCCAGGTCAAGCTGCTGCGGCGGAATCTGGCGCTGATCCGCGACGTGTTCACGGTGCGGTCGTGCCGCTACCGGCTGCTCGACGAGCGTCCGGCGCGTCCCTGTCTGGACTATCACATCCATCGCTGCGACGCGCCCTGCGTCGAGTACCTCTCGCGCGAGGCGTACCGGGAGATGATCGGCGAGGTCGTCGCCTTTCTCGAGGGCGACACGCGGGCGGCGGGGCGGGCGCTGAACGCGCGGATGGCCCGCGCGGCGGAGCGGCTCGACTTCGAGCGGGCGGCCGGCTACCAGCGGCAGCTCGCCGCGCTGGAGGAGATGGCCACGGGGCAGCGGGTCTCGAGCCTGGGAGGCGAAGACCGCGACGTCGTGGCCCTGGCCCGGGACGGCGACGAGGCGTGCGGCCTCATCCTCCGGATCCGCGACGGCCGGCTGCTGGGGACCGAGCACCACCTGCTGGGCAACGTCGCGGGCGAGACCGAGGGCGCGGCGCTGTCGCTGTTCCTCACGCGCTATTACCTGCGGGGCGACGCGTTCCCGCGCGAGGTGCTGGTCTCCTCTGACTTCGAGGATCGCGGCCTGCTCGAGGCGGTGCTGGGCGACCGCGCCGGGCACCGCGTGCGGCTCAGGGCGCCGCGGCGCGGCGACGCCGCCGCTCAGGTCCGGCTGGCGGTGCGCAACGCCCGCTACCATCTGGAGGAGCGCCGGCTCACCGCCGAACGGCAGACCGAACGGGCGGTCGAGGCGGTGGTCGAGCTGCGGGCGGCGCTGGGCCTGGGCCGGGACCCGCGGCGGATCGCCTGCGTGGACATCTCGACGATTCAGGGGCGGGACAGCGTGGGGTCGATCGTCACCTTTGAGAATGGCCGGCCGCGAAAGGCCGGCTACCGCCGGTTCCGCATCCGGACGGTCGAGGCGCAGGACGACTACGCCATGCTGGCCGAGGTCGTCGATCGCTATCTCCGCGGGTTGCTCGACCACGACGAGGTGCTGCCGGACCTGCTGGTGGTGGACGGGGGGAGGGGGCAGCTGAGCGCCGTCCGCGCGGTGCTGGAGGAGCTCGGCGTGGGGGGGGCGCTCGACATCGTGTCGCTGGCTAAGCGGGAAGAGGAGCTGTTCCTGCCCGACACGGCCGAGCCGGTGCGGCTGCCGCGGCGGTCGCCGGCGCTGCAGCTGGT
>JBHENR010000056.1:0-6098 GCA_046262555.1 Gemmatimonadota bacterium
CCCGCACGCCCCGCCCCCCGATCCCCCACCCAGTACAAGCGACGAACCGCCCCCGGCCGGTATATTCCCCCTCGGCCCCAGTCCGTGGGGCGCTCAAAACGGCCAAGATCAAGGCGCGCCCGGAAGGAGGACCGAGGCGTAATGAACATTACGCCGCAGGTCCGACTGAGGAGCGCAACGCAGAGATTGGCCGTTTTCAGCGCCCCACCCCCGCGAGAGTGGTGGAATTGGTAGACACGCAAGCCTTAGGAGCTTGTGGGCTCATCGCCCGTGGGGGTTCGAGTCCCCCCTCTCGCACCACCTCGAAAGGATCGCATGACGGATAATGTGCTGGCTCCCCCGGCGATGGCCGTGCGGTGCGACGTGGAGGCGCTGGCCCGCTGGCGGCGGCGGCTGGCGCTCCACGTGCCGGCCGCCGCCGCTGACAAGGTCCGGGCGCACGCCACCCGGGAGATCGCCCGCCGCGCAAAGGTCCGGGGGTTCCGCCCGGGCAGGGCCCCGCTGGAGCTCATCGCCAAGCAGTACGCGGGCGAGATCGACGAGCGGGTAACAAAGGAACTTGTATTCGCCGGATACGAGGCCGGGATGCAGCAGGCGGGACTCGAGCCGATCGCCCCGCCGGCGATCGAGGCGATCGCATGGACGGCCGACGGCGCGCTCGAGTTCACCGCCGAAGTCGACGTGCGGCCCCAGATCGCGCTCAGCCGGACGACAGGCTTCCGCATCGATCGCCCGGATGCCGGCATCTCCGACGCCGACGTGGACCGGGTGCTGGAGGGATTGCGCCGCGACCGGGGCACCTGGCAAAACGTGGAGCGGCCCGCCGTGGCGGGCGACCAGGTGGTTTTCGACTCGGTGCCGCTGGATGGTGAGGACGCCCCGCTCACCGACCAGCGGATCGAGAACCACACCGTCGTGCTCGGCGAGTCGTCGTTGCTGCCGGACTTCGAGCGCGGGCTGGCGGGGACTGCGGCGGGAGAGACCACGCGCATCACCGCGGCTTTCCCCGACGACCACCCCAATCAGGCGCTGCGCGGCTCGACCCGCACGTTCCAGGTGGCGGTCCATGGAGTTCAGGAGCGGGAGCTCCCGCCGCTCGATGACGCGTTTGCCGCGCAACTCGGCGCGTTCACCGATCTGGCGGCGGTCCGCGGGCAGATCCGCACCAATCTGGAGGCGGAGACGGCCGCCCAGGCCGAGCGCGGCATCAATGAGGCGCTGATCGACGAGATCATCGCCGCCAATGCCTTCGAACTGCCCGAGAGCATGGTCGAGCGGTACCTGAACACCCTGCTCGCCGACCGCGACGGTCCGCTGGGAAACGTGCCGCCCGAGCGGGAGGCCGAGCTGCGCCAGCTGCTTCGGCCCGGTGCCGAGCGCGCCATGCGACGCTACCTTATCGTCCAGCAGGTGGCCGCCCAGGAGGGCCTCGCCGCGACCGACGCCGAGCTCGACGCGGCGCTCGGGGAACGGATCGACCCCGCCCGGACGTCCGTCGCGGCGGTTCGCGGTCGCTTGCAGGCCTCCGGCGAACTGGATGATCTGCGACTGCACTTGACCATGGAGCGGGTCTTCGCCTGGCTGCGCGACCGTTCCGAGATGATTTCTCTCCCCGCTGGGACCCCGGCTGCCGGGGCTGACAAGGAGTAGAGCGGATGCCCCTGATTCCCATCGTCGTCGAACGCACCGGACGTGGCGAGCGTTCGTATGACATCTATTCGCGCTTGCTGAAGGACCGGATCATTTTTCTCGGGACGCCGATCAATGATGACGTCGCCAATCTGGTGATCGCCCAGCTGCTGTTCCTGCAGGCCGAGGCACCCGACAAGGACATCAATCTCTATATCAACAGCCCCGGCGGGGTGGCTTCCGCCGCGCTCGCCATCTACGACACGATGCAGTACCTGGAAAACGACATCTCGACCATGTGCATGGGGATGGCGGCGTCGGCCGGCGCGCTGCTGTTGGCCGCCGGGGCCCACGGCAAGCGGTATGCGCTGCCCCACTCCCGGGTCATGATCCACCAGCCGCTCGGCGGCGCGCAGGGGCAGGCGACCGACATCGAGATCCAGGCCCGTGAGATCCTGCACCTCAAGGACAAGCAGATCGAGATCCTCGCCCACCACACCGGCCAGGGCGTCGACGTGCTGCGGAAGGACATGGAGCGCAATTTCTGGATGAGCGCGGAGGAAGGGCGCCAATACGGCATGG
This sequence comes from Gemmatimonadota bacterium, assembly GCA_046262555.1. Lineage (GTDB taxonomy): Bacteria > Gemmatimonadota > Gemmatimonadetes > JACCXV01 > JAHWKZ01 > JBHENR01. Next base: position 2,212 of record JBHENR010000056.1, read on the forward strand.
TCGATGCAGTATTGACCAACCGGGACGGCAAGCCGGCGACCCAGGAAGAGGCCCAGGCCACCGACATTCAGGACATCGAGCGGCCGGAGCACGACGCCCGGCCGGATATCAAGGCCCGGCCGGATATCGAAGGCGGGAAGGAGTAGGGCGATGCCGAGTGGCTACGACACGCGTGGCGGCGGGCGCGGGGGCGACGAACTCCGCTGCTCGTTCTGCGGCAAGAGCAAGGAGCACGTCCAGAAGTTCATCTCCGGACCCTCGGTCTATATCTGCAACGAGTGCATCAAGCTCTGCAACGAGATCCTTCAGGAGGAGGCGCTGCAGGGCCAGGCCGCCCCGCTCCAGGACCTCCCCACGCCGCAAAGCATCAAGGATCATCTCGATCAGTACGTGATCGGCCAGGACGGCGCCAAGAAGAGCCTCTCGGTGGCGGTCTACAATCACTACAAGCGGATCAACTCGCGGACCGATGACGAGGTCGAGATCGAGAAGTCGAATATCCTGCTGATCGGCCCCACCGGCGTCGGCAAGACGCTCCTCGCCCAGACGCTGGCGCGCTTCCTCCAGGTCCCCTTTACGATCGCCGACGCCACCACGCTGACCGAAGCGGGCTACGTCGGCGAAGACGTGGAGAACATCATCGTCCGGCTGCTCCAGGCCGCCAACTACAACGTGGCCGACGCCGAGCGCGGCATCATCTATATCGACGAGATCGACAAGATCGCCAGGAAGAGCGAGAACCCCTCGATCACCCGCGACGTCTCCGGCGAGGGCGTGCAGCAGGCGCTGCTGAAGATCCTCGAGGGGACGATCGCCTCGGTGCCGCCGCAGGGCGGCCGCAAGCATCCGCAGCAGGAATACATCCAGGTCAACACCCGGAACATCCTGTTCGTCTGCGGCGGGGCGTTCGACGGCCTCGACAAGATCATCCAGCGGCGGACCGATGCGCAGGTCATCGGCTTTGCCGGCTCGGCCCGCAAACGGGCGCCGGGTGCGCTCGCTACGGACGACGTCATTCGCCTGGTGGAGCCGGAAGATCTGATCCATTTCGGTCTCATTCCGGAGCTCGTCGGCCGGCTCCCGGGGGTCGCCACGCTCGACAATCTGGACGCTGACACGCTGGTCGAGATTCTGCTCCGGCCCCGCAACGCCCTCATCAAGCAGTACCAGCGCCTGTTCGAGATGGAGGACGTGGAGCTGACGTTCCAGGCCGAGGCGATACGGGCGATCGCCGAACGGTCGGTCCTTCGCAAGACGGGGGCCCGGGGCCTGCGCGCGGTGGTCGAAGAGACGATGCTCAACATTATGTTCGAGATCCCCTCCCGCTCCGACATCGAGGAGGTGGTCGTCACCCGCGAGACGGTGCTCGAACGCCAGCCTCCCATCTACGTGCTCAAGCCCCAGCCCCAAGCCCGCAAGGCCTGACCACGCGCCGTCTCCTCGAGGTGGCCGGCGCGCAGCACGTGCGCACGACGGTGGATCCGAATGAGCGGGTCGAGCCGGCGCGGCCCGAGATCGCGTTCGTCGGCCGCTCGAACGTCGGCAAGTCGTCGCTGCTGAACGCCCTCTGTCAGCGCAAGCAGCTTGCCCGCACCAGCCGCACCCCCGGCAAGACCCAGACGATCAACTACTATGCCATCGGCACCGCCTGCTACCTGGTGGATCTTCCGGGCTACGGCTACGCCGCCGTCCCGGAGGCGATCCGGAAGACGTGGCGCCCGATGGTCGAGCGGTACCTGCGGGAGAACCCCCGCCTCTGCGGCGTCGTCTCGCTGGTGGACGGGCGCCATCCGCCGATGGCGCTCGACCGCGAGATGCTGGCCGTCCTGTCGACCCATGGAACGCCGATGCTCGTCGTGCTGACGAAAGCCGACCGGGTCCGGTATGGCGAGCGGGCCGCACGCCTCGCCGCGGCCGCCGCCGATCTGGGCCTCGACCCGGAGCAGGTGCTATGGTTCTCCTCGACGTCGGGCGAAGGGCGCGAGGACCTGCTCGAGGCGATGGCCGGCCTGCTGGAGGAATGGGAGGAAGCCCGATGAGTGTCCGGCTGGCGATCGCGATCGTCGCCGTCACGGTTGCGGCTGGAGCGGCCTGCAGCGCCGCGCGCGAGGAGGGAGCCCCGCCGGCCACCGTCGCCGGCTCCCTCCCGGCGGACACCGTGCGGGGGGGGGCCGCCGGCTCCACCGGCTTTCTCTCCTGGGAGGACCTCGGCGTCCGGCTGATCGGACGCGGCAGCGACGCCGGCCTGCGGATCGACGTCTCGTCGTTGGGAAGCGACGCGGTCGCCCTCGCGGCCGACGACGTCCGCGCCTACTTCACCGACGTCCGCAAGCGCATCCCCGAGGCGGTGCCGGGGGACGCGGCCACCGAGCTGACGCCCTTTCTCGTCGGCTATTCCGCGTTCGAGAAGGAGATCAGCTTCGATCCGACCCGGCTCCAGATCCGCAGCGAAGGCTCAACCTACTACCCGCAGTACGTGATCCCCGTCAGTCCCCGGTTCGAGCGGCGGGTGGTGGACCTCTACGAGACGGTCTACGCGATTTATCTCTTCGACGCCGGGCTCGACCTCGACGCCACGCTCGAGTTCCAGTACGCCGAGCTGACGTCGGGCGGGGCGTGGCGGGGCGTGGTGGAGAGGATCCAGCGGGCCAAGGCCCAGCGGCGCAGCGACGAGTGAGCCTGGAGCGGGTGGCGGTGACCGGCGCCGGGCGTGGCCTGGGGCTCGAGCTGGTCCGTCAGTGGCTCGCCGGGGGCCGGCGCGTGTTCGCCCTCGCGCGCGACCCGGCCGGTGCCGCACTGGAGGCGCTGATGCGCGAGCACCCCGAGCGCCTGACCGCCATCGCCTGCGACGTCGCCGACTCGGCCTCGGTCGCGGCGGCCGCCGACGCGGTGGCGGAGCGGGCGCCGGCGCTCGACGGGCTCGTCAACAACGCCGGCATCTATGGCGGACGCGGACGCCTCGAGGCGCTCGACTTCGACGACGTGCGCCAGGTTCTCGACGTCAACGCGGTGGGGCCGCTGCGGGTCGCCCAGGCGTTTCTGCCGCTGCTCTTGCGCGGCGTGCGGCCGGTCCGGCTCGTCCACGTGAGTTCGCTGATGGGCTCCCTCGGCGACAACACCAGCGGCGGCGCCTATGGCTATCGGATGAGCAAGAGCGCCCTCAACATGGCCAACCGGTCGCTGGCGCACGATCTGGCGGAAGACGGCATCCTCTCCGCCACCTTCCACCCCGGTTGGGTCCAGACCGACATGGGCGGGCCCGACGCGCGGGTTTCCGTCGTCGAGGCGGCACGATCCCTGATCCGTTCCATCGAAGGGTTGACGCCGGCCGCAAGTGGCGGGTTCTATGACCGGGACGGGAAGCCGCTCCCCTGGTGAGGGGGTCGAGCCGACCGCTCAGGTGAGGTGATACTCCTTCAGCTTGCGGTACAGCGTCCGCTCGCCGATGCCGAGCGCGCGGGCGGCGTGGCGGCGGTTCCCCTGGTGCGCCGCCAGCGACCGGGCGATCGCCTCCCGCTCGAGCTCGGCCAGCGTGATCTCCGGCGCCTCCGCTTGGGCGCGGTGACGATCGGCTGCCGGCGCTTCTGCGCCGTTCCCGTCGGGTTCGACCTCGACCGTCTCGAGCCACGACACGTCGCGGCCCCCCTCCACGACCTCGCGAATCGCGTCCGTATCGCGCCGCAACGCGTCCAGCTCGCTCTTGAGGTCCTGGTAGAAGAGCCCCAGCAACGCCTCCAGACGGCGGCCGTCAGACTCGCCGTCGGCGGCCGCCCCATCCGGCGACCCCGGCCGCATCATCGGCAGCAGCCGATCGGATCCCGCCCGCGCGCTCGGCATCGGCGAGCGGACGCTGTACCGCAAGCTGAAGGAGTATCACCTCACCTGAG
>JBHENR010000057.1:0-7086 GCA_046262555.1 Gemmatimonadota bacterium
CCAGCGGCAAGGGGGGCGTCCGCAAGTCCACCGTGGCGGTCAACCTCGCGCTGGCGATGGCGGGTCTGGGACAGCGGGTCGGCATCCTGGACGCCGATGTCTACGGTCCGTCGATCCCCACCATGCTGGGGCTCCAGGGGCAGCAGCCGACCGCCGTCAACAAGCGGCTCCAGCCGCTCGAGAAGTTCGGCCTGCAGTGCATGTCGCTGGGATTCCTGGTGGAGGAGGACACGCCGATGGTCTGGCGCGGGCCGATGGTCCACTCCGCCGTCACCCAGTTTCTGCGCGACGTGGACTGGCACGATCTCGACGTGCTGGTGGTGGACATGCCGCCCGGCACCGGCGACGCCCATCTCACCCTGACCCAGGCGGTGCCGCTCGCCGGTGCGGTGATCGTCACCACGCCGCAGGACATCGCGCTGATCGACGCCCGCAAGGGCCTCCGGATGTTCGAGAAGGTCGGCGCGCGCATCCTGGGGATCGTGGAGAACATGGGGACGTTCGTCTGTCCAAGCTGCGGCGCCGAGCACGACATCTTCAACGCCGGCGGCGGCCGCGCCACGGCCGAGAAGTATGACGTGCCGTTCCTGGGCACGATCCCGCTCCACGAGGACGTCGCGCCGACCGGCGACCAGGGCCAGCCGATCGTCCACGCCCTGCCCGATTCGCCGATCGCGGCCCGCTTCCGCGAGATCGCCCGCCGCGTCCTCGACCACGTTGGGTGAGAGCGCGGCGGCGCCGGCCACGCCGGCCGAAGCCGGCAGCCAGGCCCAACGGCTGCTCGAGACGCTCCTCGCCGCCGTCGCGCCCGGCCGTCAGGTGGCCATCTACACCCACGACCATCCCGATCCGGACTCGATCGCCAGCGCCTATGCGCTGCAGCATCTGCTGGCCCGGCGCTGCGGCGTGGACCCGATCATCGTCTTCGGCGGCACGATCGGCCGAGCGACGAACCGGGCGATGGTCGATCTGCTGGGGATCCGCCTCTATCCGCTGGCGCAGGTGCGGGCCGACGAGATCGGCACCCATTGCCTGATCGATACCCAGCCCGAGGCCGGCAATCACTCGCTGCCGGCTGACGTGCCGATCGCCATCGCCATCGATCACCACCCCCGGCGGCCGGAGACGGCGCGGGTGCCCTTCGCCGACGTACGCACCGAGTTCGGCGCCACCTCGACGATGATGTACTACTACCTGCGCGCGGCGGGGCTCGACCTGCCGACCAAGCTCGCCACCGCGCTCCTCATCGGGATCAAGTCCGACACCCGCGAGCTGGAGCGCGAGGCGAGCGAGGCGGACCTGCATGCCTACCTCGAGATCTTCCCGCGGGCGGATCTGACGCTGCTGGCGCGGATCGAGAATCCGCGCGTGCCGCCACGGGTCTTCGCGGCCTACCACGCCGCGCTCGAGGCGAGCGTGCTGTACGACGGCGCGATCGTCAGCGACCTGGGCGACGTCGAGAACCAGGACCTGGTCGCCGAGCTGGCCGATTTCTTCAGTCCGCTGGAGCGGACCGACTACGCCCTGGTGATGGGGCGCCACAAGGGGCGGCTGTACCTGAGCCTCAGGTCGCGGGACGAAGCGCATGACGCCGGCGCGATGATCAGCCGGGTGGTGGGCGAGCTGGGCACCGCGGGCGGGCACGGCAAGATGGCCGGCGGCCAGATCGTGCTGGGGGACGACCCGCAGGCGGACATCCGGGCGGTGCGGGCGCGATTCCTCGAGGGGCTGGGGCTCGATCCGGCGACGGCGGGCACCGCGTTGATCCCCGACCGGACGCGCGGCGGCCCGGCATCAGGCCCACGCTAGCTCAGAAGTAGCTCTCGGTGGGATAGACGGCGTACCGGTCGCCGGACCAGACGTAGAGCGCGCTGGTGCGGCCGGAAAAGATCAGCTCGAGCGCGGGCGAGGTGAGCTCGATCGTCCCCTCGGGCCCCAGTACGCGGTGACGGCCGGGGGCGACCACGCGAATCGCCACCTCGCCCGGCGGCAGCGTCGTATACAACGGATGCGCATGATAGCCGGTGGGCGTGGCGTGGAACACGACGAGCGCGGAGCGACTCCCCGCATGGAGGATGGCGCCGACATCGAGCTCGCCATCGCCGGTGAAGTCGGCCGCCTGCAGCAGAGCGGCGTTGTCGGGCAGCCGGAGACCGGGATCGAGCGCCGAGGCCGCGCGCTCGAGAGCGGAACGGTCCCCCATCACGACGAATTCCTGCGCCAGCGCCGGCGTGGCCGCGAGCGTGGCGGCGACCAGGACCGCGTAGGGGCTCCTCCTGAGGCTGGAAGGCATGCCCCCAATCTGGCGAGGTCGCCCCGGAAACTCAAGCCGACTATTTTGCCCCCATGCTGGACTTCCTGCGGCACCGCCTCACCCAGAATGGCGAGTACCAGATCCTCCTCGAGCGCGAGGACGACGGGACGTTCGTGGCGACCTCGCCGGCGCTGCCCGGCTTCGTCGCCTACGGGCCGTCGGAGGCGAGCGCCGTCCGCAAGCTGCGGCGGGCGATCCAGCGCAATCTCGAGGGGTTCGCCGAGGATGACCGGCTCGTCGAAGCGCGGGCCGCGGAGCAGACCAGCCGCCACCGCGCCGGGCTCCACTTCCGGCTGCCCTTGACCGGCGCCGCCAAACTGGTGCTGTCCGCGGCCGCGGTGGCCGGCACGCTGGCGCTGCTCAAGCTGTCGTTCGAGATGCGCCGCCGCGACTAGCGGCGCGCCCTCCCCCTACCGTCCCCGCGCACTATCTCCGGTTTCGGCTTCCAGCAACACCGGCCGGAACGACGTGTACCCCGCCAGCCGCTCGGCGACGGCGTCCTCGATCGCGATCGCGCCGCCCTTGCCCTGCGGCAGGTTGTTGCTGATCACCGAAAAGGCGAGCCGCTCGCCATCGCGGGTGGTGACGTAGCCGGAGAGGGCCGACGCGCCGCGGAGCGTGCCGGTCTTGGAGTGCACGTTGCCGCGGGCGGCCGGCGCATCGAGCCGCCGGGGGTCGCCGTCGGATCCGGCGATCAGGAGCGAATCGTAGTATTCCTCGAACCAGGCATGGTCCTGCATCGCGACTAGCAGCTCGGCGGTGGCGCGGGCGGTCACCAGGTTCCGCCGGCTGAGGCCGGAGCCGTCGGCCATGTAGAAGCTGCGCGCGCCGACTCCCAGCTCGCGCAGCACCGCCTCCACCACGGCGGCGCCGTCGTCGAAGGAGCCATCGTCGCGAAACACCGCACCCAGCGTCTTCAGTACCTGCTCGGCGAAGTGGTTCTGGCTGTGCTTGTTGATGACCCGCACGATTTCGATCAATCGCGGACTGGTGTGGCTGGCGAGGAGCCGCCGCGGTCGGCTCGGCAGGAGCCGTGACGCGTAGATGACACGGGGCTGCCCGGCGACGCGGATGCCGGCGCGCTCGAGCCGATCCCGGAACACGCCCATCGCGAACACCGCCGGTTCCTCGAACGCCACCACGTACCGGAGCGGTCCGCTGCCGAGCGCGATCCGGCCCCGGATCTCATAGCCGCCGATGTCCGCCCGGCGGCCGATTCCAATCGCGCGTCCGCCCCGCGCGCTGACGGTGGTGGCCTGCATATCCACCACGAGCCCTTCGCCCTGAGGGATGAACCGCACCTGGGGCGGGGCGCCGATCGACCCGCCGGGGCGCACCTCGATCGTGACCACGTTGTCATTGAACGCCAGCGCGCTGACGCGGGCGCCGTACCACCACAGCAGGTTGCCGCTCTCCCAGCCGGGTCCGATCAGCTCGTCATCGAAGTACGACGCGTCGCCGAGGAGCTCGCCGCCGATCCGGCGCACGCCGCTCGAGCGCAGGCCCGCCGCCAGCCGATCGAAGACATAGGTCGCCGAGTCGCCGTAGAACCGCCCCGAGAGCGTCGGATCGCCGCGACCGGCGAGAATCAGATTGCCGTCGAGCGTGCCGTCGCTCCGCAGCGGGCCGTCGGCGTAGAGCGAGGTGGTGTACTGGAAGTCGGGCCCCAGCCGGTCCAGCGCGGCCGCGGTGGTGTAGAGCTTCATGTTCGACGCCGGCAGGAGCGGGGTCTCGGCATTGTAGAGATAGAGCGCCCGGTTGCGGGTGACGGCGTAGACCGCCACCCCCACGGCGCCGCCCCGCCCGCGCACGACGGGATCGAGCAGCGCCGCGATCGCTTCCGCGCTCGCCGGCGCGCGGGTCGCCTGCACCCCCGCGGCGTCCCGCGGGGCAAGAACCGCAAGCGCCGCCAGGATCAGCCCCCCGATCCAGGCCCGCTGATGGATGGATCCGGGCCTCATCTGGTTTCCTCCCGCAGCTCCAGCCGGTGCGATCCGCTCCGCATCGCGGCATAGAGCGCGATGCCCGACAGTCCGGCGACGGCGACCAGTCCGCCGGTGAGTCCACCCCACTCCCGCGCGCCGACGCCCCAGCCGAACCATGTCGCGCGAAACGACTCATACACCGGGAGCGCCAGGACGGTCGTCGAGACCAGCACCAGCAGCGCGCTCAGCACCATGAACAGGAAGCCGGCATAGCCGGCGGCGACCTGCGAGCTGTCGGCGGCGTCGAACCGGGGATGCGCCGCCCCGAGGCCGACGGCCAGGCCGACGATCGCCGCGGCCAGGCACAACACCGCCGCGATCGACAGCACCTGGAGCAGCGGCGTCGTGTGGAGCACGGTGTTGGACAGGACCACCAGCAACTCGGCCACCGCCACCAGCGGCAGGAAGCCGCCCCAGAACTTGGCCCACATGAGCTCTCGCACCGTCAGCGGGCTGGAACGCAGCAGCCACAGCGTGCCCCCCTCCAGGCTCACCCCCGGCAGGACGAAGCGGGCGGCGAGCGCGGTCACCACCAGGCCGACCAGGGCGACGTTCAGAAACGCCAGCAGGTTCCGCAGGAAGTAGCCGGTCCCGCCGGCGGGGTCGAGCGGCAGCACGGTGAAGTTGTAGAGATAGATCCCGATCACCGCCGCCAGCAGAAACAGCTGCGACCACTGCGACGGGTCGCGGAAGAAGCTGGACACGTCCTTGACGATGATCGCCCGCATCCGGCGCGGAAACGGGCGCGCCATGAGCAGGATCAGCTGCTGCCACCAGGGTTTCCGCGTCCAGCGGCCCTGCCGCGCCTCCTGGGCGCGGGAAAATCCGCTGCGGAACCCTTCGCGGAAGACGCCCGCGGCAAGCGCGGTCGCGATCAGCGCGCCACCCGTCAGGAGCGCCAGCGCCCACCCGATCGCCGCGCGGTCGACCGCCTGCGTGAGGCCCAGGATCTCGCTCAGCACGCGCGACGCCCAATAGCTGGGCAGCCAGGGCAGCGTGGGGTTCGACAGCGTGACCAGGTAGTCGGCCCAGGAGCCGAACGCCTCCGGCCGCAGCAGCCGCTCGGGCCGCATGACGCGCAGCAGCAGCACCACGCCGATGATGAACACCAGCGCCACCAGTGACAGCAGGTCGCGCGCCCGCCGCGCCGGGAAGAGATTGACCAGCGCCACCGCGACGATGACGCCGATCGAGGCCGCGATGGCGATCAGCGGCAGGACGACCGCCACCAGGGCGAGCGCATACGCCATCCCGGCATCGAAGACGACGCCGTAGGCCAGCCAGACCGGGAGCGCCAGGAAGACCGCCATCCACGACGCGAACGCGGCCACTTCCACCAGCTTGATGCGGAACAGCCGGCGCCACGAGAGGGGGGCCGCCAGCCAGAGCGACAGGTCGCGGGCCAGGAAGCACTGCGACAGCGCCGTGATGAGCGACGAGAACGTCAGGAACGACAACAGCATCAGGAACAGGATCGCCAGCAGCTTGGCGGCGAGGATCTGCCCCAGGTCGGGGTCGACGGTCGAGAAGTGGCGCAGCACCCGCACCGTGATCAGATAACTGCCGGCCCAGAACGCCGCGCCCAGCGCCGCCAGGGCGGCCACCCGCCCGGTGCCGGCGGCCTGGCCCTCGTGACGCAGGGCGGCGAGCCGCGGGGCCAGCAGCGTCGTCACGACGCCGCCTCGTGAACGGCGACCGGCGTGCCGTCGGCGGGCTGTTCCTCGGTCAGCTTGAGGAAGATCGCCTCGAGCGAGCCGCGCTCGTGGCGCGCCTGCCGGCGCAGATCCTCGAGCGTGCCCTCGGCCAGGATCTTCCCCAGGTGGATAATGGCGACCCGGGTGCAGAGCGCTTCGGCGACATCCAGCGCGTGGGTCGACAGGAAGACGGTCCGCCCCCGCGCGGTCAGCTCGGCGAGCAGTGTCTTCACCCGCCGCGCGCTCTTGGGATCGAGCCCCACCATCGGCTCGTCGATGATGAGCACCTCGGGGTCATGGAGCAGCGCCGCGACCAGCGCCAGCTTCTGCCGCATGCCGTGGCTGTACGCCTCGATCAGGTCCCCGGTCCAGGCGGTCAGATCGAACCGCTCCAGCAGGTCCGCCGACGCCTGCGCGACCGCGGGGGGGTCGAGCCCGTAGAGGTGGCCGACGAACTCGAGAAATTCGCGGCCCGTCAGCTTGTCGTAGAGGAACGCCCGATCGGGCACGTAACCCACCCGCCGCTTCGCCTCGAGCGGCTCGCGCTCGAGGTCATACCCGGCGACCGCGACGGTTCCGCCGGACGGGAGCAACAGCCCGGTCAAGATCCGGATCGTCGTCGTCTTGCCCGCGCCGTTGGGGCCGAGGAAGCCGTACAGCTCGCCCCGCGCCACGTCCAGCGAGATCCCCTGGAGAACGGGGAACGCCCCGAACGCCTTGCGCAGGTCGCGGCAGACGATCGCCGACGCCGTCACGCCGCCCCGCAGGTGATGAGCACGGTTTCCGTCACGATCCAGTCCATCGGCACATCATGGTGAGTATGCGGCACCGCATCCAGGACTTGCAAGGAAAAGGCCAGCGCCACCGTCGGCAGCTGGCGTCCGGCGAGAAAACGGTCGTACAGCCCGGCGCCGAACCCCAGCCGGTGGCCCTGGCGGTCGAACGCCAGCCCCGGGACGATGACGAGGTCGATCGCTTCGGCGCCGATCGCCCGGGCGGGATCGGGCACGGGCTCCCACAATCCCCGGGCGGTCACCACCAGGTCGTCGAGCCCCCCGATGGCGTACGCCTCGAGGCGTGGCGGGTTCCACAC
>JBHENR010000058.1:0-2751 GCA_046262555.1 Gemmatimonadota bacterium
GTCATGGCGTGGGTGCAGGGCGACGCCACCGAGGCGCGCGCCGAGATCGGGGAGATGATCCCCGAGTACACCCGCGACGACGGCGCGGTCACCGTGCGCGTCGCCGGCGCCGAGGCGATCTCCAGCGAGATCAGCGAGGCCGCCCGCCAGGATTTCCTGCGCGCTGAAATAGTCATCATACCGGTGATGCTGGTCCTCCTGATCGTGGTGTACCGGCGGCTCAGCCCGGCGCTGCTGACGCTGGGCATCGGGCTCTTCTCCGTCTTTGCCACGATGGCGGCGCTACGCGGGCTCACCGCCTTCATCGAGGTCTCCACGTTCGCCGCCAACATCACGCTGGTGATGGGCATCGCCCTCGGCATCGACTACAGCCTGTTCGTGATCTCCCGGTTCCGTGAGGAGCTCGCGCGCGGTCAGACGGTTTCGGACGCGGTGATGCGTGCCGTGGAGACGGCGGGCCGTACGGTCATCTTCAGCGGGCTGACGGTGGCCGCCTCGGTGGCCATGCTGATGGTTTTCCCCTACCCGTTCCTGCGCTCGTTCGGCCACGCCGGCATCTTGGTCGTCGCCACTGCGCTGATCGGGGCGGTCGTGATCCTGCCGGCCGCCCTGGCCGTGCTGGGCCATCGGGTCGCTCGGCGTGGCGGCGCGAAACCGTCCGCGAACAGCGTCGTGCCCACCGAGCAGGGGTTCTGGTACCGCCTGGGAACGCGGGTGATGCGCCGCCCCGTCGCCTTCGGTGCCGTGGCGCTGATCGCGGTGCTCGCGCTCGCCTCACCGGCACTGGGATTCCAGTCCGGGCTACCGGACGACCGGATCCTGCCCGCCGAGGTGTCGCCCACCCGCCAAACTTACGACGAGATCAGGTTGAACTTCTCCCAGGAACCGCAGGACTCGATCAACGCCGTCGCGGCGGACATCGGCGACCCCGCCGAGCAGCGCGGCGCCATCGCGGACTACGCGCGGGGGCTGTCCGAAGTGCCCGGCATCGTGCAGGTCAACTCCTGGGTGGGCTCCTTCGCCAACGGCGAGCAGACCCGCCCGCCCCAGGCGGATTCCGATCGCTTCGTCAGCGACAGCGGAACCTGGCTGGCGGCGATTCCCTCGCAGGAGGCTCTGGCCGGGGATCGTGTCGGCGAGCTCGTCGGGCAGGTGCGCGCGGTACCCGCTGGTCTCGATGGCGTTCTCGTCGGCGGCTACCCTGCGGAACTCAGCGATTTCCGGGACCCGTTGGCGGAGTGGACACCCTTTGTAGCGGTGCTCATCCTCCTGGTCACATTCGTCATCCTGTTCCTGATGTCCGGAAGCCTGCTGATGCCGGTCAAGGCGACGGTACTCAATCTGCTCAGCCTGTCGGTGATGTTCGGCGTCATCGTGTTCGTGTTCCAGGAGGGGAACTTCGCCGAACTGCTCGGTTTCACGCCGACGGGCGACATCAACCTCACCTTCCCGATCCTGATGTTCTGCTTCGTGTATGGATTGTCGATGGACTACGAAGTGTTCATGATGTCGCGGATCAAGGAGGAGTACGACCGCACCGGGGACAACGCCCAGTCGGTGCTGTTCGGGATCCAGCGCAGCGCGCCGCTGATCACATCGGCGGCGGGCATTCTGGCACTGTCGTTCGCGCTTTACATGACCGCCAACGTGAGCTTCCTGCAGATGGTGGGTTTGGGCACGGCCATCGCTGTGCTGGTCGATGCCACCCTGATCCGGGCCGTACTCGTACCGGCCTTCATGCGGCTGGCGGGCCGGGCCAACTGGTGGGCGCCGGCACCGTTGCGGCGGTTGCACGACAGGTTCGGTATCACCGAGTCCGAGCAGGCACCCTCGCCCGCCGCCCGTGCGGTGTCGCGCGTGGGGGGGCGCTGAGCGCGGCGACCTCGCCCCACGGGTCCACAACGTGGGAACCGCCCTAGAACCGCAGCCCGCTCTCGGTGCCGACCCGATTCACGAAGACCACGTACAACTGGAACATCCGCCCGTAGGAAGCGGGTGATGCCGCGCGAGTAGCTCTCGGAGTCGTACCGTTCCGGGAACATACTCTGCGCGCTGCACGCTGGCACCAGCAGCATGAGCGCGCCGTCCTGGGTGGCGATGAACGCGAGCTGCGGCTGCCAAGCGTCGTTGTACATGGCGTCGTTGTACATGAGCGTCGTTGTACATGAGCGTGGCAGCCCAGTGCCGCCCACCCATGACCAACCCATGACTGGGAACGCGCGGGACGTCTGCCCGGGCAGGAAATGCTTGCGCACCTGGTCGAGGGTGATGCGCATGCATCTGCATCCTCCATCTGGCCGTCGCGGGCCCGGCGAAGGATGAAACCACGGCCCGGTGGCGGGTGGCAGCCATCCCGGTCCGGCGCCGAGAATGGGAGCGGCTCCGGGATGGTCGTACCGGCTGTCCGGGCCGGGCGACCTGTGTCCCCGGGTCTCAACCATGAACGGCCATCGCGGAAGATCGTCTTCGGCTGAAGCCGCGATGTGCCTACGCGTTGACGTCACGCCAGCCGGGTCGGCCGACGCTCCGCCGATGTCTGCGCAGCGCGTAGGCCCCACCGTCGGCTCGCATTCCGGTGAGGTGACCTCAGGGGTCCCGGCGCTCGAGCGGGCGCATCGCGGGCCTTCCAGCACCGCGCCGTCGCCGTCGCCGTCGACGTGTGACCCGTGGCACGGGCCTGCGCTCGACGCCGTTGAACCGCAGCAGGCCACCCGAGGGGAGGCGGGTATCGACGGCATCGCGCCGCACGAG